>CALYRP010000009.1 GCA_945483255.1 uncultured Pseudomonadota bacterium | reverse complement strand
GGTGTGGCCACGTCTGTTGCACCATAATATAAAGAATACTGTTTTGAATTTATTGCCAATATACGGTTATATTCGTCAAATATATATTAACAAGCAAATACAAAAAACGTACGAAGAAAACAGAAAGAAGTTTGTACACTATGCCACGCCAGTAAAAGAGCTGTAGTCATTCGCATCACAGTTTTTGGTGGTTTGGGCGCATGGGGCAGAAATGGGTTGGATTTGCACGCCCCGAATAAAATAAAAATATCCCGCCCCGCACAGGTGGTGCGCCCAACGCAAAAATCAAAAAAGCAAAGAAAAACAAACAAAAAACGCACCAAATGGTGCGTTTTAAAACTGGTGCCGGTTGTCGGACTTGAACCAACGACCCTCTGATTACAAATCAGATGCTCTACCAACTGAGCTAAACCGGCAGGCACCGCATATATTATATTTATTTAATTACTTTTGCAAGTAAAAAATTACAACAATGCGTTTTTATCTTGTTAAATCATAATAATCTGGGACAAAATCATACATGGAATTGACGTTTTCGCGGACGACTTGCCAATTATATTCGGCTTTTGCAGCGTCAAATAGTTCTTTGGTGTTTTGTGGTTCTATATCAAATGGTATATCCAATACATCATATAAATATTGCAATGTTTTGCTGCGTTTTAATTCATATTTTTTTGTTTTCTTGTCAAAAGTTATTGAAAAAATCCGACCAATTTTATTGCCTGTGTAATATGTGTCCGCATCTTGTGATTCAAAGGCGTTTATTTCAGATTGCTTAATCATTTCTTTGAATAAATAAGAAACCATTTCAGTTTGATATTGTCTTTTAACAACGTTGTAAATTGATTGATAATTTGGCAAGTTTTTGTCGGTGATTCCATAGACGGCTAATTTTTCACGTCCAATTTTTGAACGACCAAAACCATATTTTTTTGTCGTCTTGTTAAACCCAACGGTAAATAATGGACCATGTGCATCAAGAACTGTATATTTTTCAAACCCATCAACCATATTTTGTTTGATGATACATTTTTTTAACAAAGATTTTAATAATTCAATCGTGTTCATTTTTATCGTCTTTTGATTGAAAATTCACGTAAAAAACAGGATATTTTGAATTCTGTTTCATTCATAGTTGTTTCGATATATCCGTTTTGTTTGCGGTATTTTTCGACTACTTTGTTTGCAAGGTGCCACACATCATAATTATGTTTAAATTGTTCTTTGGTTTTTGCAAAATGATTTATATGTGCGATTTGTTTGCCCATACTGGTTATCGTGACGCGTGGGTATGTCCCATCATAAAAATCAAAACGCAACAACAGACGGTTTTTATAACCACGTACTTCATATGCATAATGTAAATCTGTATCTTCAACCGGAACAATGCGATTGTTTTTTATTGTGCGCAAAAGATTTTGTTTAAATTCTTTGTTCATATTGTTATTGTTGCACAGAAATAACGATTGTCAAGATTTTGCATAACAAGACCTTGAATTTTGGTTTTTATCTGGTAAAATCGCAGAAAATAAAAACGGATAAACAGATGATTAAATTACCAGAACTTTTGGCGCCGGCTGGCACTTTGGCTGCGTTTAAAACCGCAATTCTTTATGGGGCAGATGCGATTTATGCGGGGTTGCCGGGTTTTTCAATGCGGGCGCGCGCTAAAATTACTGTGGACGAAGTTAAACAGGGAATCGATTTTGCGCACGAACACGGTAAAAAGGTTTATTTGGCGTTTAATTTATTCGCACACGACCGCGATTATGACAATATGGACAAAGTATCCGAAGTGTTAAATTATCTGCGCCCTGATGCATTAATTATATCAGATGCGGGCGTTTTGATGTGGGTTCGTGAACATCATCCAGATATCCCAATTCATATATCGACCCAGGCGAATATTTGCAGCGCATCTACGGTAAAGTTTTGGCAAAATGCGGGCGCGGTACAATGCGTCCTGGCACGTGAAGTTTCACACAAAGAATTCGAATCTATTCGTGAACAATGCCCAGACATCGGTCTTGAAATATTTATCCATGGGGCAATGTGTATGTCGTATTCGGGACGCTGTTTGTTGTCTAATTATATAACTGGCCGTCCATCAAATCGCGGTGCATGTGCACAACTTTGTCGGTGGAAATATGATGTGATTTTGCGTGAAAAAGAAAGTGGTGTTGAAATGCCAATCGAAGAAGATGAACGCGGCGCATATATCATGAACAGCAAAGATTTGTGTTTAATGCCGCGTCTGGCGGAAGTCATTGAATCGCATCCAGATACTCTTAAAATCGAAGGGCGTAATCGCAGTGAATATTATGTCGGTATGGTAACGCGTGCATATCGAAACGCATTGGATGCATATGCGGCGGACCCTGATAATTTTAATCCGATGCCTTTTATGGACGATTTAAATCTATTGGAAACACGTGGATATACAACGGCTTTCTTTGATGGGCCGGTTCCACCAGATGCGCATGATTATGAACAAACACATTCTAATTCCGATTGGTGTGTCGCGGGTGTAATAACAAATATTATGGATGGCAATATTATATTTGAATTGCGTAATGAAATAAAAGTCGGCGATACAATAAATTTTGTTTTGCCGTATATCCAAGACAAAGTATCCATTACATTTGATAAAATTATAAATGCCAAAGATGGCACAGAATTACCGAAAATGTCTGCGGGTCAGAAGAATTCGTTGATTATACCAATGGAAAAAATCTCAGAACAATACCGTGATAAAATGGTTCCGCTGATTTTGGCGTATAAACATAAATAAAAAAACGCCGTTTGGCGTTTTTTTATTGTTCAGATTTCTTTAATTCTGGAATTTCAACATAATCGTTATATTTACTTAAATAACGTGTGCCCGTCATGCATACGAAATTAGAAAGTGAATCTTCGTATTCACGAACGGCGGCCGTCCAACGATCTGTAATTTCAGATTTGGCGCCTTCGTATCCGGCAAATCCGCCCATCGCACCGCCAGCAGCTGCACCAACTGCGGTTCCTTTGGCACGTGCCTTGTTATTCAAATCAACCAATCCACCGTCTTCGGCGTCTTTGGATTTCGGGGTGAAACGGATTTTGGTTTCGTCGTCAGTTACCATATCGCCCACAGAACCGTTATTGTTACGCAAGAAATATGCGCCATTATAATTTGTTTTTAAAGTGTCCAGGTCGGATGATTTATATCCTTTGATATTTGGGGCGACTTTGTCTTTGAATACAATATACGCGTGTCTTTTTTCACCGGTTGTTGTAAATGCTTCTTTTATTTTATAATAGGTATCGTCTGCCAATGTTGTTGAGTTCAGATCATTTATTTCTTCGAATGTTGTCTCGGTACCTTCGACAACTTTATATCCGGTTAATTTAAATATTTCAGAATTTTTTTCTGTGAATATTTTTTCAAATTTTTCGGCACTGCCCTCCAATGTTATATCAACAAGACTTTTGTTGTAAGGAACGCATTTGAATTTGTTACTGTCATTGTCTGTTGTACAAGCCTTTACAACCTTTTGTTTGTTTATTATAAAGAATTTATAGTTTGTGTTGTCTGCTTTTGGTTGTTCGTCAAGCGTGTTTCCTTTGATTTCATAAGCCCCGATGATACAATCATGTTCGCCTTTGTATTTTTCGTCTGTTGCTTTTTCAATATTACATGTTTGGATGTCAAGATAGCCATCACCGCCATTTGCGCCAGCCAGCATATTTCCAACAATCATACCGGATGCCGCATTTACCGCAACAGAATTAATTGTGTCCCCCGCAACTTTGCCAGAATACGAACTGGCCGCCATGATACCTGCACCAGCGGCAACACCCGCAGCGGTTCCGATTAATTTATCTTTGTTAGTGCCGAACATAGATGTTGATCCGGCTTCGTTTTTTGCCAACACATTTCCAGCAACCCCAGCCAAAATTGCACCAGCGGCAATTTTAAAGCCCGCATTTTGACGTTGTTCTGCGTTCATGACCGCTTCGACATCTTCCATAGTCGGGGCAGAATCCGCAGGCAAATATGTCTTTTCAACAATTGCACGGTTCATACCTGATTCTGGAAAATTATCGATATTACATTTAAAAGAATCGCCCGCCGCCAAAGTTGTTGTTGCCAAAACCGCATTAGTATTTGCATCAATCAGAGAAACAGCGGCCACACATTGATTTGTTTGATTTCTGCGAATTCCAGATTCTGGGATGTCCCATCTGAATACACCATTTGGATATATCATGGAACAATTTTCCAAATCAGACATACTTACCAATTCAGAAGTGTTATTTAATATCGCAGATGCTAATTTTTCATCAGCCACCATAACCGGTAAATTTTCGGTCGCTGATGCAGTTGTCGCATTTGTCGCAGTCGCAGCTAAATATTCTTGTTGATAGCGCAGGGCATTAACCTGGTTATAAGCATCAGCGTAAGAACGATTTGAATTTTTTGTTTTTACCGCGCCGTCCACTGGCATTGTCGCGACACTTGCCAAAATCAAAGAAAACAAAGATATTTTACATATTTTATTGTTCATCTTTTCTTAGAATTCAAGTCTTAACCTGACACCGACATCCAAACTGCTTAATCTGCCGCTTTCGCGCCAATTTGTATAATGGAAAACGCTGTCGTATGGTGCTTCGTATTCGTCACCGGCACCATCACTTAACCATTCTGTTTGTGAAACAATTATGGAACCAGATGTTTTTACTTTACCCAAATTTGCGTATCTTACAAAGAAATCAAGTTTCAAGCCATCATTCATAGATGTTGTGACACCACCTTCCAATTGAAACGCCAATTGTTCCATTGTGCCACCATTGTGATACGCATAAACATCAGAAATCGCGGTTAACCCACCGGCCTGGATACTGCCTGGGCCAAGGCCATTTGTTTCATCATAAAAACTGTTATCAAAAACAACATAGTCTGCGATTGTGTTCAAGGATAAACCAACACCCGCACCAACATATGGGCGAAGTGCGCCACCCATCACATTTCCAGTGAATGAATCAATGTTATAATATACATTTAACATTGTTGTATTTGATGTAATTGCACCCCCAGATACGCTTGCATCTGTAAAACCATCGCCTGTTGATGTTTGAACATTGTCAGCATATGATAAACCAGAATAACGCATATATGAAAAATCAACACGGATATCGCTGTTTATCGCGGCACCAACAGAAATTTGTAATGGAATTACTGTATCTTTGTTGAAATCAGATGCACGGAAAGAACCCGGTGCAAAGAATGAATTTTGTTCGCCTGCATAATCTGCGCTCATTTGACCGCTAATCATTGTGCTGTATGCAGCAGACAAACCGATGTATAAACCACTTTCTGCCAATCTGTCATAATCAGAAGATTGATAATATTGACGGCCTGCATTTGTCGCAGACGAACCAACGCGTGGCAAATTCCCAGTGATACGATTTGGATTGGTTGCTGCCGTGTTTACACCCATTGGGCGGCCATTAACAGCTGATGCGGCAACCAATTGTTGTGATGTTATATTATTAGAACGTCCAACAATGCGTTGTTGTTGATAATGTTGCGTATTTTGTTGCGGATATGTGTTTATGACATAGCCTTGACGTGCCAATTGTTGTGGATTATACACAGGATATGCAGCACGTGCCCCAAATGGGACGATTGCCATAATGCCGGTTAAAACCGCAAGAATCTGGTGTTTTCTCATCTTTCCTTCAGGCTTCCTTTGTGGATATTATATCATAAATCGGGGTCTAAAAAAAGCGTTAAAATAAATTTTGTTTAATAAAATATAAAAAACGTCAAAAGTTCTTTGTCATGCTGATGAAGCCCGAATGGCTGACGCGAGCATCTATTCCCGAACTTCGTATCAAGCACAAATTTCGTTATGGATTCCCACGCTTCGCTCGGAATGACATTAGTTTTTTCTGCCAATGGTTCCAAGAATTCGTATGCTGTATAATAAAAAAATTGCACCCAGATGGGTGCAATTTATCCAATATAAGTTGTTTTTGTTTTTTTAGAATCTGGCACCCATACGAACACCGAATTCCATTTTTGAATCAGTCGCATTTTGAGATTTTTTATGCGCATCATCCAATGTGTATTCAAAGAATGCCGAAAATTGAACATCGTCAGTCATTTGATATGCAACATTGGTTTTGATTACATAGTCATCCCAACCATCGTCCATGTCTTTGGTTGCCGCCAATAAACCTTGAACCACAGCTTCCTGTAATGGTTTCATGGCTGCAGGGACTTCGTTTAACTTTGTATGAATACTTTTTACACCATTATCGTAATGTTCAGTGTATTCAAACCCGGCACCAAACGACCATTTTTTTGTCATTTGATACATCACATCAAAACCAGCGACGGTTTCATGTGTTGATTTCAAGTTAACTTCGATTTCATCTGGAAAGCCCAGTTGTGAAATCGTTGTGCCACATAATGCTGTCGGAACTTCTGAATTACCGTACAAAGGTCTTAAACTTGGATCAATAGCGATTTCGTTATTGTGGTTTCCAAATGTTTGTAAATATTCAACGTGTGCCGCCAATGTGAAATCACCCAATGTTTTACCAAAACGTGTTCCAACAATTGCGCCCCAACGACCATTTGAATAATTATCAAAATCAAATGCAGCAGATGTGCCGTATCTTTTATACGTTCCCTTCATAGGTGTGATACCTGATAAATATGCATCACCATAAAGGTCCAAAACGAATGGGTCATTTTCAGTTAATACACGATACATTAAACCGATACGACCACGGTGCATACCTTTGCGGTCAATTTCACCGTCGTGTGTATATCCGAAATGTCCGTGAACATCAAGGCGATCTGTGATTCCGTATCCAATATCACCAAAGAAACGCCATACTGGGAATTCTGTTTGACCATCTGTCCCTTTTGTTACAGTGGCTTCTGTTTTTTCGACTGTTTTATACATAGCAGCCGCAGCTGTCTTTAAATACACTTCACGATTTTTTGGCATGTAAAGTGGATTTTCCATGTTTGATGCAGCAAACGCATTTGCAGATATAACAGATGCAGTTAATGCAACCAAACTTATCAAAGGCTTTTTCATCCTTTATTCTCCTTTTTTTTGTTTTCATTTAAACCAACCCCCATTATTGGCAAGATTGGCCGTTACATCCATACCGCCCATTATTGGCAACAGTATGTTTTTGCGATATAACGAAAATATTTTTAAACATTAATTATCATATGTCAAAAAATAAATTGTCTTGACATATCACTTGAAATATGTCAATCGAATCCTATATATTTTTTTGAAAGGGCGGGAAACCATTGAAACCAAAGGAGTCTGCCATGGTTAACGAATATTTAAATTATTCTGATTTTATAAAATCGCAGAACAAAGATGGGATTTTTTCGCACCCTGATATTCAAAATGCGTTATTGATGATTATGGGCAAAGAAAAAAATAAAAACTTAGAATTGTCCCAAGACGAAGAAAAGAAAATTGCAAAAAATTATCAGGAAATGTATATGGCATTGGCAGTTATTCGTTGGTGTCGTGGTGAAAAATTAGGCGTAGCACGACAAAAATCATTGGACCAGATGAATAATTTCGTTAAATCCAAGACTAATGTTGCACATCCAATGAATAAATATCTGGTCGGGATAAACGGACAAATGCACCGTGAAATTGCCCAGATAAATATGATGGATGCAAATTCTGATAAAACAATCAAAATGAATTCTGATTTGATAAAAAAATGGTCTGACGAGGCAACAAAACAATTCCAAAAATGTTTAAAAGAATTGAACGATATGTATAAAAAATATATGCCTGAAAAAGATATCAAAAAAATGCCGGCAACAAAATCTTTTGAAACAGCAAAACAAAAAACACAACAATTAATGCAACAATTAATGGCACAACAATTTTTGAAACAACGTGCAGCATAAAAGGGAAAAATAAATGGATTTACAACACGAATATCAACACGAAAAAGAACGCGAAAGAACTAAATAAAAAAACGCCCGTTTGGGCGTTTTTTAATGTTTTACGATTTCTTGTAATTTTTTCGCAACATCATCCATTTTAATTCTTTCTTGTTCCATGGTGTCGCGATAACGAATCGTTACGGTGCCATCTTCCAATGTTTGGTGATCCACAGTTATACAAACCGGGGTCCCAATTTCATCGTGACGACGATAGTTTTTACCAATGTTTCCAGAATTTTCCAATTCGATTTTTCCAATTGCCAAACCACGTAATTCATCAACAATCTTGTTTGATAAATCAACGATTTCTGGAATGTTGCGAACCAATGGAATTACCGCCGCTTTGACCGGTGATAACCATGGTTTTAATTTCAAAACAACACGTGATTTACCATCGCCCAAATCTTCTTCGTCATATGATTCAATCATTACCGCCAACATTGCACGGTTAACACCCATTGCGGTTTCAATAACATATGGGATAAAGTTTTCACCTGTTTGTGCATCACTGTAAGATAATTTTGTTGTGGAATCTTTATTTTCCATAACATTTGCAGCCAATTTGAATTCATTTTGAGATTTAGTATGTGAACCCAAATCAAAATCTTGACGATTGTGAACACCTTCGACTTCGTCAAATCCGTCTGGGAATGCGTATTCAATATCAACCGCCGCTTTTGCATAGTGCGCCAATTTAACATGTGGCAAGAAACGAAGTTTTTCTGCAGGTATTCCCAATACATTTGTCCACCACGCAAGACGTGTTGCTTTCCAATATTCAAAATATTTTTCGTCGTCCGTTGGGTTTACAAAATATTGCATTTCAGCCTGTTCAAATTCGCGCATACGGAAAACAAATCCGCGTGGTGAAATTTCATTACGAAAAGCCTTTCCAATCTGGGCAATTCCAAATGGCAATTTATGAGGCTTTGAATCCAAAACATTTTTGAAATTAACATATGTTGTTGTTGCGGTTTCAGGACGCAAATATGCATTAATTGCGCCGTCTGCCATGGCACCAATTGATAATCCCATCATTAATTGATATGCGCGTGGTTCAGTGATGTCTGTACTGCCACAGTTATCACATTTTGTTGGGTCTTTCATTTTATCTTGGCGCATGCGGGCACCGCATTTTTTACATTCAACCAATGGGTCAGAAAAGCTGCCTTCGTGGCCAGAATATTTCCACATTAAACGATTAGAAATCAATGCGGCATCTAATCCTTCGATGTCATTACGTGCATAAATCATTGCATTCCACCACGCATTGCGGATATTGCGCATTAATTCAACACCGTATGGACCGTAATCATATGCACCGCCCAGACCCCCGTATATTTCAGAACCTGTGAAAATAAAACCGCGTCTTTTGCAAAGTGCAACTATGTCATTAACTGATTTGGCTGGCATTTTTGATAACCCCTATATTTATTAAATCGCCAATATTTTATATCGTTTTTTTATGTTTTCAACCTATAAATCAGGTTCAATTGCGTTTGCCGGGCAAACCGCAGCGCAAGTGCCGCATCCCATACATTTTGTTTTGTCGATTTTGCATTTGCCACCTTCGCCATCAACAATAGCCATCGCAGGACATACACCCATACATGTGTGGCATCCAATACATTTATTTGAATCTATTTTATAAGCCATTTTGTTTTCCTTTTTTTGTTTTTATAAAAATTAATCGCGATTGTTTAATAATCCCAGGATATATTCAAACAATGCTACGAATGAAATATACATGTGCAATGCGCCCAGGACTGCCAATTGGTCTTTCTGTTCGCCATTGCCGACCGCATAGTATGCGTTTTTCAATGTTTGCATGTCGTATGCCGCAAAAAGTGCGAATACCAATACGCCAATCAAACAAATTATTTGATTGAACATTGCGCCAAATGGGCCAGTAAATATAGAAATAATTCCAATCAATAACAAACCAATCATTCCCATAAACAAGAATATGCCCAGAAAAGAAAGGTCTTTGACTGTTTTATAACCAAATATTGCCATGCATGCAAACATAACTGCCGCCAAAATCAAAGCCATCAATATTGATGCCAAATCAGAAGCCAGAATCAATGGTGTGATTACAACGCCCATTAAAATTGAATACAAAAACAAACATATTTTTGCGGTTGCTGGTTTCATTGAAAATGCACGAAATTGCGCCCAAATCGATAACCCAAGTCCGCCAAACGCAATAAGATAGTATGTAACAGAAAGGCCACCATTATGAAGCAATGCCGTCCATGCGCCTGTAAACGCCATGATGAATGTCGTTAATGCGGTGATGCCAACCGCCCCAGTCATAAGCCCAAAAATTTTTTTCAAATATAATTCAATTCCACCAACGGTTTTTGATACAGATTTTTTTGCAACCATTTTAATTCTCCTTTGTTTGATGAAAATATAGTACACTTTGGGTAATAATTCAAGGTTAAACGAAAATAAAAATAACAAACGACTTGACAAAAGTTGTTTTGTCAATTATATTGTATGTATCGTAAGTAAAAAAGGATTAGACATGGCATCAAATCAAGATGTAAGTGTTGCAACAGGTTTGTATTCAACACCGAAAAACATAGTAATTGAAAATTGTCGTAAAACTATTTCGAACATGGAAAAAGAAATACGGGATTTGGAACGTCAAAAAGGCTTTTTTGAACCAAACAGTTTTGAATATCAACTTCGGCAAAAACGTATTGCAAGACGTCGTCAAATAATAAAAGATTGTGAACAAACAATCGTTTTAATGGAATCTCAAATGAATTTGCAAACAAATGCAAAATATCGTTATTTATAAAATCAAAAGGATTAAAAATGTCAAAAGTTACAAAATTTTCTGATCATACCACAAAGGCAAGATTGGCAGAAAAAAGCGATATAACTATTTTAGAAGCACACTACGCGGCAAGCACAGCATTGCAAAACATGAAACAAAGAATTGTTGATTTGCAGGCCGAAGCTGACAAAGAAAGCGCAAGAAAATACCCAAACAATGAATATATTGCAAGATGCCAAAAGAAAATAGCTGATTTAAGAGCAGATATTGCTTTTTGTGAAATGCAAAGACGTAAATAATGGGGTAAATATAGCAAATATTTCTGAAGTTTTTAACGAAGATGAAAAAATAAAAGAAATTGTTGTCTTGAAGAAAAAAATCGAGCAGGAAGGCAATAAAGATTATCCTGACGGTGTGCAAATAGCAAGATGGCAACGTCAAATAGTTCTTCTTAGACAAGAAATATTTGCAAATTATATGAAAAGATAACCAGGTCGCAAAATTGCGACCTTAATTTTTGGTTGAAAAATAGTGGCACATAATAATAAAATAAAGCAAAAGGAATTTATTATGGCGATTATTATAAACCCGATTGACCCTGTTGCTTTTTCAGTATTTGGTTTGCCGGTGCGCTGGTATGCGTTGGCATATATAGCGGGATTTGTCATCGGTTATTATTTGATGAAATATTTAACCAGCAGAAAAGACAGCGAAATTTGTTTATCAAAAAAACAGATGGATGATTTGCTGACTTATTTTGTGTTGGGGGTAATATTGGGTGGCAGATTAGGCTATGTTTTATTTTATAATTTATCGTATTTTATTGCAAATCCGCTGGAAATATTTGCACTTTGGCATGGTGGGATGAGTTTTCATGGCGGTCTGATTGGTGTAATTGTTGCGGCATTTTTGTTCGCAAAGAATAATAATTTCCCAGATAAATCGGTTGCACGAAACACTTTTCGTATATTGGATACATTGGCAGTATTGGTTCCGCTTGGGTTGGGTTTTGGAAGAATTGCGAATTTTATAAATATGGAAATAATGGGACGTTTAACAGATTCACCGTTTGGTGTGATATTTATTGGTGGGCCACAAATCCCAAGACACCCCAGTCCGCTTTATGAATTCGCATTAGAAGGTGTGGCTTTATTAATAATCATGTTAACACTTTATTATAAAACGAATTTGCGGCGATATGTTGGGGCTTTGTCTGGAATGTTTTGTATATTATATGCGACATTCAGAATATTCTGTGAACAATTCCGTGCGCCCGATGCGCAAATTGGATTTTTAACATCGTGGGGCTTGACCCAGGGAATGTTGTTGTCCTTCATAATGATGTTGGTTGGGATAATCGTTTTGGCTTGCGCATTGCGAAAAAAGAATATATAATAACAGTACAGAGAAAAGGGGTTTTGTCATGACAATAAAAAATTTACGTGATGATAACCAAGATTAAAAAAACACGCTGAAAAGCGTGTTTTTTATTGTGGCGGATGCTGAGGGATTATCTTGGCACGTTGTGCCTGCGTTGCAACCGTGACGATTTGATTGCGCTTTGCTTATCAAATCTACTTGTTGTCGAACCCAATAACTACGTTATAGCGCCTAATTCCAAGCCGCAATCACGATAAAAATAAAATCGGCAAAAGCCGATTTGATTTTTATGGCGGAGTTGTAACATTTGACGGTATTGGATATCCAATTTACAGGGTATTTACAGGGAATTTTTGAAACTTTTTGCCATGTTTTTATTAGTTTTCTAGGGTGCCTATCAAAAAACAAAAAAAATAACAGGGAAATAAAAATTAATACTTCCGACTTTTTTACATGAAAAAGCGATAATTATACTTCTGGCGCATTATTTC
>CALYRP010000008.1 GCA_945483255.1 uncultured Pseudomonadota bacterium | reverse complement strand
ATATTTTAAATCTCGCGTTTTTTTGCTTGCGCGAATATGTTTTTTTTTCTAAGATTTTATCGTTCAATAACAAAGGAGAAAACTATGATTTGGACACTTTTAACCCTGGTTTTGGCGATTGCGTTGTATGTATTTGGTGGTAAATTCATCAAATCTGGCAACAAGAAAGCTGGCGCTTTGGAAATCGTTATGCACAAAGGTTTAAATGTAATCGCAATTATTTTGATTGCTGGTTGCGTATGCCGTTTGTGGACACCAACGTATTTGGTTCATACAAATCCTGCAATCTTGCAAGAAATGGTCCAAAATATGCAAGCTCAACAAGAAAAAGTTAAAAACAAAGAAGTTCGTAAATATGTTAAACATCATATGGACGAAATGATTGGCAATGCACCAATTGCTGGTAATGTAGAAGCCAAGAACACAATCTTCTTGTGGTCTGATTATTCATGCCCATATTGCCGTCGTGTTCACAATGAATTGGCACGTGTATTGGCCGAACGTAAAGATGTTCGTGTTGTGTTGAAAAACTTTTCTATCCATGGCGCATTATCTGATGCACCTGCAAAAGCAGTTATCGCTGCAAAAATCCAAGACAATGCAAAAGCTGCAAAATTGGATCAAATGTTGATGGACAAAGAATATTTCACACAAGACGATTTGAAAAATCAAGCTAAATTGCCAGAAACAATTCATGCTAATGTTATGAAGATTGCAAAAGAAGCAGGTCTTGATACAAAGAAATTGGCAGAAGACATGGAAGGCGATGTAGTAGCAAAAGAATTGCAAAATGTTCGTGAATTGGCACAACGTTTTGAAATCAGCGGAACACCATATTTGATCATCAATGATCAAGCATTCCCTGGTGCAATTCCATATGCAAGAATCGTCGAAGCTTTGAAATAATTTGATGCGATTCAAAATAAAAACACCCACAATCGTGGGTGTTTTTTTATATTACATATTCAATAAAAATCTGGTACAATACCTTTGTCAGAAAGAGTTTTCCTGATGGGGTGTGAGAACCCTTTGCAAATCGGCGTCTAAGATTAAGCAGACGTAAAATGCTCCAACCTCTGGTTGGAGGGCAGTCGAATATATTGAATAAGACGCACAATTTCCGATTTGAATTGTTCTCAACCTCCAACCGCCCGATTTTTCTGGCGGTGTTTTGTTGAAAGAAAACGGGAGGAATCATGAAAAAGTTTTTAATATTATTATCAGTTATTTTTTGTGGGACTGTGTTTGCAGACACTATAACAATAAATTGGTTAAACGAAGATAAAACGATAAATCAAACAACAGCTTGTACCATCGGTGGTGATGTTATTTTGCCAAATAATATTCCGCAAAAACGCGGCTATACATTCAAAGGCTATGTCGATAACTATACCCCGGTCGAATATATTGAAAGTACCGGTTCTCAGTATATTGATACGGGGTATTATGCAAATCAAAATACAGGTGTAAAAGCAAGATTATTTATTGTGCATAGTGGTGTGCACGCTGGTATTTTTGGTGGCGCTACTTATGGCTTGTTTGTTTCGTCTGGGCATATGTATTACGCTTTCAAAAACAATGCAAGGTTTTATGTAAACCCCCCATATGGACAAGCTGTATGGGACATAGCGATTAATAAAAATGCGTGTTCAATTAATATAGATACTAATACATATGGAGTAACCGCAACATCAAATATTAGTTTCGTTGATCCAGAAACTATGTGTGTTTTCAAAAAAAAAGATAGAGAATATGTTTGTTTGTATAAACTCTATTATTTCCAAATATACGACGATGATGTTTTAGTGCGTGATTTTATACCTGTGGTAGACAGCAAGGGTGTCGCATGTTTGTACGATAAAATAGAACATAAATTTTATTACAACGCCGGTTCTGGCGAATTTATTGCAGGGCCTGCAATTTAACAATGAAACCTGTATTTATATTTTTATCGTTGTTATTTATACACAATGTGTATGCAGATCCAATATATCAAAATATTACATCAGGCTGTGATACAGATAATTTGAATACTGTAAATAATATCGCTAATCTTTTGCCTGCATTTTCGCCAAGTGTTTATACTTGTTCGTCTGGGCAATTTCTGCCGGCTGATACTACGGGATGTCAAACTTGTCCAAGCGGTTATACTTGTCCCGGCGGTGATATGACTTTTAATGAAAATAATTTAAGTGGTTTGAACGAAGCTAATATCGTACGTTCAACACAAAATACGTGTTCTGCAAATTTTCTGCATGCAAATAATAACAATGTTGCCAATTTAATACCTGTATTTGAAATAAGCAGTTATAATTGCGCGCCAGGAACCTATTTACCGGCGAATACAGACGAATGTCGTCCGTGCTTAAAAGATAATAAATGTATCGGTGGAACTTATTCTTTTAATGAAACAACCACGCAAGGTATAGAACCATGTCCGTCAAGTGCACCACATGCGCCAACTGGATCTGCGATTTGTTATGAACACATATTGCATATTGGCGATGATACAGTTTATTTAAAATCAACCAAATTAACCACACCGTCATTAAATATCGGCATAGACGATAAAGTCTTTTATGCCAACATGACAACAACTCCAACAACAATGAGCCGTGCGACAGAACATTATCTTAAAATGCTGGTTAATGGTGCTGTATATTATGTTTGTGATGATTCAACGTATGACAGATAGTTTTATTATTTATCCCAAATTGGTGAAATTATGGATTCGGCAATTAATGGAACGGATAATTTTGTAACATTTTCCATTTCGCTTTTGATTTTATCTGCGAAATCTTGCGCGACATTTTCATCACATTCAAATATCATTTCATCGTGAACCTGTAATATCATTTTTATTTTATCGGTATTTGGTTTCACAATGTTATTGTAAACATTTACCATTGCACGACGAACGATGTCGGCTTCGAATCCTTGGATTGGGGCATTGATTGCCGCACGGATTGCATAACCGCGCATACGGGAATTGGATGCCTCTGGGATTTCAATACGGCGATGCCATGGTGTATAAACACAATGATTTTTCAATACGAAATCAGTGATATAATCAATATATTCTTTGATTTCAGGCAGCCCCGCCATATATGAATTGATAATATTTTTGGCTTCTTCGCGTGAAATATTTAATTGATTGGCCAACCCAAATGCCGATATTCCATAAATTATAGAAAAGTTTATGGTTTTAGCCGCGCGGCGTAAATCTTTTGGAACCAGGGTTGAATCTGGAATATTAAATATCGTGCGCGCGGTTTGTTCGTGAATGTCCAGGCCTTTGTTAAAAGTTTCTTTGAACATTTCGACATTCGCAACATCTGCCAGCAATCTTAATTGAATCTGTGAATAATCAACGGATATCAATGTTTTACCAGGTTCGGCAACAAAACATTTTCTTATTTCTTCGCCCAGTTCGGTTTTAATAGGAATGTTTTGCAGGTTTGGATTTCGACTGGAAAGGCGACCAGTGTTTGTACTGGTCTGTAAAAATGTTGTGTGAATGCGCCCGTCGTCTTCAATTTGGTGCGGCAATGTATCCGCGTATGTTGTAGCCAGTTTTGAAATTGAGCGCCAATTTAGTATTTTTTCAACGATTGGATGTGTTTCGATCAAATCGTTTAATGTTGCGGCATCGGTAGATTTCTTTTTCCCGCTTGGCAAATGTAATTCATCAAATAAAACGATTGCCAGTTGTTTTGGACTGCCGACATTAAATTCATGTCCAGCCAATTCGTAAATTTCGCTTTCTAATTTTTCCAGTTGTTTATGGAAAACCCCAGATAATTGATTTAATCTTTCGCGGTTAACCGCAACGCCATATTTTTCCATTAAACATAAAATAGGGCAAAGTGGTATATCACATGTTTCATATAATTCGCGTAATTTTTCATTCGCGTTTAATTGTGGGCGAAATAATTTATAAAGTAGCGCACAAACCACAGAATCTTCGCCTGAATACTTGGTCGCAACATCAATAGACAATGTTTCAAAATGTTTATCAATATCTTTTGTTTTTGCATCAAACAAATCATTGAATTTTATGTTTGTATGGTTTAAATATTTTTCAGCTAGTTCATCTAAACCATGTCCGTGCAAGGAACCATAAAGTGCATATGACAATAACATCGTGTCATCAATGGGCGATATTTTTGTTATATCCCATCCAATATTATCAAGAATATGTAAATCGTATTTCAGATTATGTGCGACCTTTACAATATTTGGGTTTGTAAAAACAGGCCAAAGTTTTTTATAAACCACATCAATCGACATCTGATTTGGTGCAATCGCATCCCCGCCAAATAAATCCATTGATTTAGTTATATGTCCGATTGGAATATATGCACCATGTTTTTCATCGTAAGCCAACGAAAGCCCAACAATTTTATCACTGGTTTGGTTTAATCCCGTTGTTTCTGTGTCAAAAGCAATAAAATCAGTTATATGTGATAAAAAATCATCCAATTGTTGTTCGGTGTTTATCGTTATAATGTCCATTTCGTTCAATGCAGATTTTCTTTCTGGCATTTCGTCAATTGTTTCAACCGGACAAATTGATTTTTCATATTCTGTTATTTTTGGGGTGCATGTTTGTGTGTTGCCTGGGAATAATTTTTCGATTTTTGAAATTAAACTTTTGCTTTCAACTTTTGCGGTTATGAAATCCAGCGCAGATTTTTTATCAAAACAAAAAGGTGTGATTTGAAGTCCTGCCAAATCAACGTCGCGTTTTAATGTAACCAATTGTTTTGAAATATATGCCATATCGCGATGTTCAATTAATAAATTGCGAATTCTTTCATTTTTTACAGAATCAATGTTGGCATATAAATTGTCTAATGAATTAAATTCGTTTATTAATTCTGCGGCTTTTTTTGGACCAATACCTGGGACGCCCGGAACATTGTCAGACGAATCGCCCATCAATGATTGAACATCGATAACCTGGGACGGTTTTACAGCAAATTTTTCAAGAACCTCATCTTCGCGAATTTCTTTTTCTTTCATCCCATCATAAAGAAATACACAATTTGATACCAATTGCATTAAATCTTTATCGCTGGTTATTATTCGGGTTGCATCAACGATATTACAATTTTGTGTTGCAAGTGTGGCGATAACATCATCTGCTTCGACACCTGGGATACAAAGCACCGACACACCCATCGCATGCAGACCGATTCGTATTAATTCACTTTGTGTGATTAAATCAGCCGGTGTTTCTGAACGATTAGCTTTGTATTGTGGATAAATGTTTTGACGGAAACTGATTCTGGATGCGTCAAAAACACACACAATCGAATCGTCTGATTTTGCATTTGCCAATATTGGTAAAACCATATTGAAAAAACCATAAACCGCGCCAACGGGCATACCATCAGATCGGGTCAGATTAGCATGCACACCATAGTATGCGCGAAAAACCAGTGAATTTCCGTCAATTAATGTCAACATTTATATTTATTCACCCTAGAATATAAAACGTGCCTTTGCGCGAACACCGTATTGCAACATATCTGGTGTTGCGTTGTCAATTTTGTAAATATCTGGGGCATACAAGATGCGGCCTTCGATATCAAATTTTAATGGAACAGCCAAGATATCAATTGTTGCACCCAACATAGCCTGGTACGCTGATGTTGAATCAATGTTGTATTCCACAGAACCAATTGTTTGATTGCCACCAAATACCATACCGACACCACCACCAATATAAGGCAAAATAATGGTAGAAGGCATCTTTGCATAAACATTAACCATTGCGGCATTTGTATTTAAATCAGAAGAATTGAAATAATCATATTCGGCTTCGACACGGAATATTGGTAAATCCATACCAGCAATTGCACCAAAGACTTGGGATGCATCTGTTTCGTTGTGGTGGTCTGCAAACAAGGTTTGACCGCCAGCGCCCAACATACCGCCGACATAAAAATCAGCCATAACACCAGCATTTGCGGATGCACAAGTTAATACAGACACGATTGAAATCAAAGATAATGAATTTATTTTCATATTTTTCTCCTTTATATGATATTATAGTATAAAACAAAGGGCAAAACATGCAAGAAAATAAACCGCTTTTAATTGTTGGATTGGGAAATCCCGGGGAAGAATATAAATTGACACGTCATAATGTTGGTTTTATGGCGGTTGATTATTTTGCGCCATCTGATGCCACATGGAAAAAAGAAAAAAATGCTTTGACCACGCGTGCACAAATTAATGGGGTAAATGTGATATTGGTAAAACCACAAACTTTTATGAATAACAGTGGGGAATCAGTTAGACCTTTGATGCAATTTTATAAAATACCAATTGAAAATTTAATTGTTATTCACGACGATATGGATATCAAGGTTGGCAATTTTCGTGAAAAAATAGGGGGCAGCAGTGCCGGTCACAACGGAATAAAATCCATAGATGCAAATGTTGGGAATGAATATCGTAGAATTCGAATTGGTATCGGGCATCCACGTGATTTTAACAGTCCGATACCGCCTGTTGATTGGGTGTTGGGCAAATTTGATGATGAACAATTAAAACAAATTCAATCTGTGATTAAATCAATCAAATTTTAATTATTAATTGTATTTAATAAATAATTCAGAATTTGATGTTATGTCCGTACTGTTAACAGAGCATTCGCCACTGGTCTTTTGGGTGCATTCACCAGCCCACGTCCATGCGTCGCCCTCATATGAGTATTCGCATGTGCTGTTGCTGCCAGCAGCTGTTTTATAATACATATGTGGTTTTGTATTGTGGTTTTTGTCTGGGTTGATATAGGTTCCGTCAGAATCAACAAGTAACCAAAAACCATTATTACAAGAATATTCAGCGGTAGTTTGGTAATAATCTATAGGACTGCTTGTTGTTGTGGTTATGCAATATAATATCATATTGCCACTTTTTGGACATAAATATGTATTATTATTCTTGCCTTCAGCGGTGTTTGTTGTACATGTTAAATTTTGAAATCTTATTGCCTTATATTTTGTATCAGGAACACATATACCGTTATCTTTATGGCCATCAACGCAACAATTTCCATAGCTGTCTGTGGTGTTGGTGGTGCAATAATTTGTAAATGTGCCGGTGACATTCATTATAAAATCTGATAATACAGATGGTTCGCCTTCGCATGTTGTTTTGCCGCCGAACAATTGTTTGCAACTGTTTGTGTTTGTGTCAAATTGGAAACCAATTTCACAACCATTGGAATTGCAGCTATCTGCGTTATCTGATGTGTTTGTATTGGACGCAAACCATGATAACAACGAAGAAACACTGGTGTCTATTTTGTTGGATTCTTTTATTCCGTTGCCTGAAACGTTTGCGATTGCATATTTGTCAGATTTATATTCGCAATTACCCCAAATCTGTTTAGCGATATAACATGCGGTGCCTTCGCACACGTCGGTTGCAGAATTTTCTTTGGCCCAATAACCATCATCTGTGCTGGTTGGATATATATCTGTGATTTTCATATTATCAAGATTGTCTGCCTTTTTAACGCAACCAAGAACCTTGTCCCAACAGGCATTGCGGGTTAAAATAGCACGACGATTGTCATCGGCTGCTTTTTGACATAATGCAAAATTACCAGATGTTCCATTACATTGTTGAACAATACAATCGCGTCCAACATTTGTACATGTTTCAATGATGTTTTTATAAGATACATTTGTTGCGATTCCAGTAATACCGTCTGCCCAGTCGTTTGAATATGTATTTGTGTTCATCAGACTGATACAAGATTCTTGGATATCGGAACACATGCCATTTACCGTTTTATCGGCGTCAACACTGAAAGATGATAATGCGCGCGCATCAAAATCAGACAAACTGGTTAATGCGTTTGTTTTGCATTCTGCAACCAATGTTGTGCAACTGCGTCTGACTTCTTCCAGTTTTGCGTTTTGTGCCAATTTTATTTGTGCCAATGCATCATCCAAGAAATCTTGCCATACCATATCTGATATATCTTGGCATTGTTCAATCGCTGGTTCCAAGAATTCTTTTTTGGAATTTAAAAAGTTTACGAATTTTTCGTTCTTGTCAATTTTTGACCATTGTTCATCAGCGCCTGGTTCTTGTAATAATGTTGTCAAATTATACAAATCTTTAGATAAAAATGCGGCACCATTTGATGGATCGATATATTGCCCGGTTGTATCTAAACATTTATATAAATTTTCACCGCATACCGCCGTATTAGATAATTGTTCCAAAATTTTCTTTTTGCATGTCAATGTATCGTCGCTGTTCCTTTGTTGGTAAACATTCAAACGCGACATATCCAACAATGCACCGCTTTCGTGGATTTTTTCCATTGCATTGTTGTATAACGTGTCATAAGATTTTGCAACCGTATTACAATCTTGTTGAATTGTTAATTTATATCCGTCTTGGGCGATGCCCAGTTCGTCATCGCTGCATACTTCGCGTGCCATTTCAATGCATATCGGTTGTGCGGCGTTATATAAATCAAGGCCTGTTTTTGCAGATGTTGCAATCCCACCCATTGAATCAACGCTGTCCCAGGCGGTGTCCATGTCCAAAGACAAAGATATAGAAGACAAATCATTATTTAACTTGGAATCGCCAGAATTATTAAGTGTCTTTGTAATTTTTTGCAAAAGTTTTTCAGATTCACTGGTGTCTTTCTTTTCAAAAGCCAATTCACCTTCGGTTGCAACATTAATTGCGGCAGCATCTTCTTTGTCCATGCTGACCGTTAATAAACGTTGATTGAAATCCAGCATTTTGTCTTCGGCATCGGCCAGTTGCTTTTTAATGCCGTCAAATTCATGAATGCGCGAAGAACATGCGCATCTGCGCAAATTAGTATCTTTGTTTGCACAAAATTCATCCATACATTCGTAATAAACAGTTTTACATTTTGAATAATTTAATGATTTTATATTTGTTATTTTTTCGCTGTTTAATTCGGCAGCACGAACATTGCGCTTTTGATTTTTTGCAGATGTCGCAGACCGCGCAGAACCGGCCACGGTTGATTTTAATATCGATTCGATGTTTCTTGAATTTACATTGCGCGAAGATGCCGCGCGTGATACGGTTGAAACACGTTTTTGTTGTGTTGATGGTGCAATTTTCACATTTGTTGTTTCGCGTGGTTTTATATTTTGTTGTGTTGTCGCCGTGCGGGAAACAACGCGTTGTTGCGGTTTTGTGGCTGTTCTGGCGTTTTTGGATGTGTTTTGTGTGCTGTCCGCTCTTTTTGTGCTGGCTGTTATTGTGCGATTTGCAGACTGATTGGTTGAAACGGTTGTGGATGTTCGTTTTGACGCCGCGCGCGCCAATTCTGCATCGTCAGCAAATGTCGTCTGGGACGCAGACAAACCAAGGCATACGGCAAAAAACAGTATAATCCTTTTCATTCCTTAGGTTGATGTTAGCAAATTTATGATTTTTTGGGCAAGCAAAAAATTAATTTTTTACAATAAAAAACCAGTAAAAAACTGGTTCAATTTTTGGTGCGACCGGGGGGACTTGAACCCCCAAGGATTGCTCCACAGCATCCTTAGTGCTGCGCGTATACCAATTCCGCCACGATCGCGTTCTGTTTCATAACGATATTATAAAACTATTTTTTTTTCAACCTTTTTGTGTTATAATGTGAAAGATAAAAGAAAAAGGAAGAATAAATGACAAAATTTACACGTGCATTGATCAGTGTTTCTGTAATTGCGATGATGCCCGTAATTGCTGGGGCTGCGGGGACTTATTACAATGGTAATTTATACCAAAGTCCACAACGTTATGGTTCGAATGCTGGCGGATATTATAACAATTATGGGGCGGGGCGTGTGTATGGTCAAAATCAATCTATGACGGTGCGTAATACAACAACACGTGTTACAAAAAAATCTTCAAAAAAACAGACCACAAATAATGCAAAACAGGGGTTTCAGTTAAATGCATATTTGTCGCATGAAAAAGCGGACTGGGATTTTGAAATGAAAAATGCAAAATCTGAATTGCGTTATGACGGTATAGCATGGAATGTTTTAAGTGGCGAAGCGGCGTATTATTTCGGTTCTTCTGTACCAATGCAGGTAAAAGTTGGTGGGCGTTATGGTGTTCAATTTGGTGAAATATCTATGATTGATGATGATATTTCAAATGGCGGATATGGTTCTGCGGATATGTATGGCGGAACTGTTTCTGGTTATGCAATGAGTGTTGGAACCAGCAAAGACGGTAAACAGTACGGTTTTAACGCGGCATTTGGTTTGACAGATTTCTTTAAAATGGGGCGTGTAAAAGTTACACCATCCATTGGGTATCGTTATTTCAAACATGAATTAAAGACATCTAATAACAGCGGTTTAACAATGGATGTGTTTAATGATTATTGTGAAACATTCGGTGAAGAAACCCAATGTTATCCTTTTGTTGGTTTGGTGCCTTTCTATGATGCGTCTGGCAATGTTATTTATGTGACAGATTCTGAAGGTAATACTGTTCCTGCGCATTTGATTATTTCGGGTGGTGAATATAATTGGAACGAAATATTATCGCTGATTCCATCAAATACAGTCGGGGTAAATATTGATTTAGGCGATACATATTATTATCATCAGACCGGTACATCACACAAATATGAAACAATATGGCAGGGACCATATGTTGCATTGGATATGGAATATGCAATAAACGATTATAATTTGGTAACTGCTGGGGTTGAATTTGGTTTGCCTATGTATGAATCCAAAGGTGATCAGCCGTATCGTATTGATTGGGCGCACCCAACCAGCGTCAAAGACAAGGGTGACTTTGGTGATGCGTATCATTTAGGGTTAAACGCGATGTGGTCTACGGCTGTTTCTGATACGGTTATGCTTTCTTTGGGATTAACTTACGATTATTACAAGGTCAGCGATGCTGATGCGAGCACATATTATAATGCGGCATATTATCAACCAATTTTAAACGAACTAAACGATATAGTTGCTCACTATAATTCATTAGATCCTGCATCTTTGACAGAATTACAGAAAGCAGAAAAATTGTATTATGAACAACAACAACAAGAATTAGAAGGGGTTAAATTGAATGGTTGGTCGGACACAGCCAAAGGTGAAATCAAATCTATCTATTCATCAATGGGTATCCGTGCTGGTGTATCAATTAAGTTCTAAGGGTGTTTGTCGTGTTCGTTTTGCCTAGAAAATTATGTTTTGTGGCTTTGTTTTTGATGGGGTTGGCATCAAATTCTTTTGGTGTGGGATTAATCGGTGAAGTTTCTGTTAATCAAACCAGTGATACCGCGGCAAACTCAAAAATAAACGCAATAAATTCAGCACGTCGTCAGATATTATCAAATGTTTTGGCGCAATATTCTGATAAAGATTCTTTGATAGAATTGATTCAAAATACATCTGATGAAGATTTAATGAATGTGATTTCTTCAACCAGTGTTTCGAACGAACAAATGTCGTCAACTGGTTATTCGGCAAATATAACAATGAATTTGGATAATGATGCTGTGAAAAAGTGGCTGAATTCCAATAATGTTCAAAATTGGGTGCCGTTAATGGAAAGCGGTGAACGTTTTACTGTTGTTATGATTGTTTCAAATGGAATTCAGGATTGGGCAGAATTAAAGCGTATTGCACGTGATGATAATATTGAAATAGAAACACAAAACATCACGGGCAAACAGGTTGTTGCAAAAATGCCATTGTCTTATCGAACAAAATTTACAGCGGCTGTTCGTGATGCTGGATGGAAATATACAGATAATGACGGTGTTCTGCAAATTTGGAAATAGTTTTTAAATAAAGCAAAAGGCAAACAAAATGAGAAAAATATTTACGGTGTTGGCCTTGGTTTTGCCAATGGTCGCGCTGGCTGACGATTCACCAAACGAAACAAAATTTAATTTAAATATTCGTCGTATTGGTCTTGATTGGACAAAGACAGACATGAAAAATGCAGAAGAATATCAAAATTCATCAGTTGCGGCATTAAAAGCTTCGGATCAAGAAAACATAAAAGGTGTTTTTGATGTGGCACTTGAATATGGATTTGATCGTTTTAAATGGGATAATTCGCTTTTTATGGAATATGGTAAACAAACAATTACGAATTTGGATGGTGAAAAAACAGTTGATGAAAGTGCAGATAAAATATTGTTGTCATCTGATTTAGCGTATGCTTGTTGGGATTTTGACTCTTTTAAATTAGGGCCAATTATGCGTGGACAATACGAAACAGAATTCCAAGGTGACCCACGTCGTAATGTTTTGCGTCCAAATGCTGGTTTTTCATTATTTGACCACGATATTATAAAAAGTTTGTATATTGTTGGTGTGTATGAATATGATTTTACATATGCAGATGAAAAAGTAAGCAAATCTGCGGTTGAAGCAGGTTGGCGCATTGATTATAAAATAAGAGAAGGTGTAAAATTCTCGTCTGATGGTTATTATCGTAAATATTTGTCTTATTCGGAATATGTCGGGGAAGATTTAAATTATGATTTCTTGGCAGTGGCGCGTCTTGATACTAATATTTGGGGTGATTTGACAATGGGGCCTTATGTAAAATATCGTCGTGCACATTCGCGTCAGGCAATTGATTATGCGTCAAATACTTCGATTGGTGTTTCGTTCAGTTACATACATAACTTTGATTTGATGAACAAAAAATCAGAAGATTAATATTTAAAACGCAACCTTTGTTTTTGCCATTATAAAAAATTCGTTTTTGTAATCAGGATTATTTACAAAGGTTGCGGATAATGCACCATATTTAATTGTGTATTCTGTGCTTGGGCTGGTTGCCATATTTATTCTTGTTTTAGAAATAGTGTATATTATATTGGCGTTCCCGTCG
>CALYRP010000007.1 GCA_945483255.1 uncultured Pseudomonadota bacterium | reverse complement strand
AATAAAATAGCATTTTTTGCTTGCGCTTTATAAATAAAATTGTCTACAATCATTTTACAAAGTGTAGGAGTTTGCTTTTGGCAAAGATTGTTGAACCGCCAATTTTGATGTCAAGGATTTTGACTTTCGTGCTGGCCACGTCTGTTGTCGTGGTGTTGGCGTTATTGGTCACACTTTGGAAAATGATACCACTTGAACGGCCAGAGGTTTTCTTTCTTTATACCCCCACCCGTTCGGCAAATATTGTTATCGATCCATTGGTACCGAATGCATCAAATAAAAACGCCCTTAATAAATACAAAGAAGGTTTTGTTCGCGAATATGTTATCGCACGAAACACACTTTATGCTAATTCGGGTATGACACGCAAAAATTGGTTACGCATAATACGCCCATGGTCTTCGACCAAGGTATATTCTGCATTCACAAAAACACGTCTTTATAAAGATTTTGCATTGGGCGAACAAGCACCAAATGTGTCTTGTGATGTTAATTTTTCCAGTCCGACAAACGACGAACCAGTTTTGCGGATGAACAATGACACATACAATGTAAAATTTACCTGGGTTTGCGAAAATATTGGTGGACAGACAACGCAAAAAAATTATACAATACAAATAAAGATACAATCTGATCTGGATAAAAAAATATCTGGAACGATGGAAAACCTTGAAAAACTACGCGATAATCCGTTGGGTATTCAGGTTGTCCAATATGATGTTTTGGTTGGTCATGGCGACCCACTTGATTCAGATACAGCATCTTGGTAAAGATTTGACAAAGGGTTTAAAGAGATGACTTTTATAAAAATGTGTAAATTAAATATTTCTCTGATTGCTGTTTTAAGTTGTGTGGTTCCGGCGCGCGCTGATTTCCAAGCGGCATGGGATAATCCAAACGCAAACATGGCATCTGGATCTTCAAAACCTGGTTATGCAAATTTAACATGGTCGACTGGGACTGTGTTGCCAATAAAAACCCGCGCAGGTATGGCTACATTGGTCGCGTTGCCAAATGGTGAAAAAATCGCTGATGCGGTTGTTGGTAATGACGGTTTGTTTGAAATAAAACCGGATAAAGGTGGTAATACTATGTATATTACCCCAACCCGAGACAACCTGGGTAACGATACAAATATGATTGTAACCGGTCAATCTGGTAATACATACATCTTTTATTTACGCGCATATCCTGTGAATTCCAGTGAAATCACTTATTCCCAGGTTGATGTTTCGCTTGGTGGGAAATCAAGTATATCTGCACCAACATCTAATGTCGGCGGCGCAATGGGTTCTATATTTACAAAATCTGCCCAAACCACAACAAACACTATCGGCGTAGATGGCGAAGATTATGGGTGGATAAAAACAATGAAAATTGACCCATCTGAATTCCGTTTTGATTTGGATATTTTTGTTCCAAATCCAGACGATTATGTTATTGCCCCAGAACGCGTATGGCGTGATCGTATATTCACATACATTGATTTCGGGGACAAGGTTATTTCTATGACTCAGCGTCCGGTTGTATCATTATTGGTCGAAGGTGGCGAAAGTCCTGTCGGTTTCCGCACAGATGGCGAAGATGGTCGTTTATTAATTGTCGAAGCAGTTGGCGACATGGTCTTGCGCAGTGGACAAAGAATTGTTTGTATTAAAAAACGCGCAAAACCATTCTTGATTGCTGATACTGCATCTGTTATGGCATTGGCAGAAGCAAACGTTGCACAATCTTTGGCGGCCAATCAATCTTTGAATGCGATTGCATATGGTGATGAACAATACGCAATCGATCAAAGCATTATGGATTATTCCGCAACACCAATGTATATTTCTAATCAACCAAACAATGTATCAATGGGCGCTGGCGCAAGTATGATACCAAGTGCGCGCACAACAGCGGGGTCTTATTTGCCACAAACAAATATTCCATTGATAACCAGCAACCAAAGCGGCGTTGCTGTTGAATTAAAATCTGACACATCGGTCAAGGCATTAAACGATTATTGGACCGGTCTTTTGGCTAAATTCAGTGGCGACGATGGCGAAGGTTTATTAACACCATATAAAAACAGTGTATTCTTTGCTGTTGATGAACAAGGTGTTGGTGATTTGGGCGCAGATTCTGCCACAGCACGTCTGTATCGTTTAAGAATTGGACCATTGGCTGATATTGATACTGCACAAAAATTATGCGATCAATTACTGAAATTCAGTGGTTCAAGTTGTCACGTGGTAAGAATACAATAAAATAAAAAATGAAAAATATAAAACAACAATTTATAGAATTAAAAAATTCCACACCTAAACATATTCAATGGATATTGTTGGGTGCGGCATTTGTTGTTGTTATTATTTTATTGGTATTGTTATTGGGCAATAAATCAAATACAACATCTGAAAATAAAGCAAACGAAAACATTTCTTTTGATGTCGAACCAGAAACAATTCAATTAAATGAAGTAGAAGTCGGCAAATCACTTAGCAAAAGTATAAATATCACTGTCAGCGCACCTGTGGTTATAAAAAGTATTGATGTTGATGTGGATGAAATAACAACAACTGATGATTGTGATAATTTGACTGATTTTTGCATAGTAAATGTTATATATCGTCCAACACAAATACAGAACGAAACAAATACCGTATTAAAAATTAATTGGTATATTGAATCACAACCAGATATCGTAAAAACAAAAGATGTTTCTGTTTCTTATTCTGCATGGAAAAAAGAAGAAAAAAAGCCAGAACCAAAGCCAGAACCAAAACCAGAACCTGTGTTCGTTGATGAACCAGAAACACAAGAACCTGTTATAGAACCAGAACCTGTTGTGGAAAAGGCGGTTGAAGAAATAAAAACTATCGCGATTGAAAACCCATTAAAAAGCGAAGAAAAATTTTCTTTGCCACCTGAAAAATGTTCTGAATTTGCAATTCCTGGTTACGATCAATCTGGTCGTCAAATTGGTTGGATAAAACCAGAACGTGGTGCAAATTATTTCCATCCATTTTCTGATAAAGATTGTTCAAATCCAACCGGACGTTATGATATAAATACCGGCATAATAACATCTTTGGAAGATGGTTCAAAAATCGGTACAGATTCAGATCATATCGGATATCGTAATGTCAGAACACGTGATTTATCTGTTCCGCAACTTGGGGCACCCAAATCATACGTCGCACCAAGTGCAAACGGAACATTCGGCGAAAGTGCAAATTGGGAAGCAGGCGGAACTAGAACTTCTGGAAAACTTATCGGTTCATGGGAAGATTTTGAAAAAGGGACAGCTTATGATACAGATGCCTTAAAAGGTTCTGGATTCGGCACAGAATCAGTTGTATCTTCGCGTCCTTATGACAGAACATTCATATTGCGCCAATTTAAACCTATTCCTGCCACTATTGTTTCCGAAGTCCGTGCAGACCCAAGTGTTTATGGTTGTGATAAATCTGGTCCAAATTGTTAATTAGATACAAATTATAGTATTCCTGTTCACGCAACAGTTGACAGAAACGTTTATTCTGATGATGGGCGCACAATTATATTACCAACCGGAACATTATTAATGGGATATTTATCAGGCAAATTGCCTGGGCCGTATCAGGCATTTGGCCGTATGAACATTAAATGGTATCAATTTATCAGACCAGATGGTGTAGAATTCAATTTCGAAGGCCCTGACCAAGACCCTTATTCAGCAGACGCCCAAGGACGCATGGGTGTTCCAGGCCACGGCAGCACCGATTATGTTGAACAAATGGTTATGCCTATATTAACCGCATTGGTTCCTGCGGCGGTGAATATGATTGCACCAATAACCGATACCGTTATTAATCAAATTGATTTGGATAACAACACAGTTGTTCAATCTGGAACAATTCGTTCATCTGAAATGGCAAAACAAGACATTATAAACACATGGAATAAAATAACACAAAAATTACTGGTTGATGCAATTGATAATACTGTTCCACCATTTTCAATTGCCGCCGGAACACGTATTAATGTTTTTTCACCGGTTGATTTAATTGTTACATGTGACGAAGAAGAAAACGCAGGTAAGAAATGCGCGTTTACAGCATACGCATCTGAACACCGTCGTAAATGGTCTGATTTAAAAGAAGTAAAATTTGTCGGGACAGATGATCCATCTTGGCAAGGTCAAATACGTTCGTTTAATTTAAATAAATATTGTGCCCCAGATAACAATGGAAAAATTACTATTGACAAGAATGTAAATTGGGCAGATTCAGGCTACGATTACAGAACAGTATTGGCGTATTGTGAATCTCAAAATTATCAGGCAAAAAATAATGCAAAACAAAATGCATATAATGCAAATATTCAGGCACAATCTGTTGAAAACCAAAAAACTTATGGTTCTATGACATGGGACAAAGAAGATGGTTTGATATATACTGGTGATGCCGACCAAACGAAATCTTATAATACAGAAATCCTTGGTCTGACATACGATGATGAAGGCAATATACAGAATCCATGGGGAAATAATGAACAATCAATGGAAGCAGATGCAGGTTTAACATGTGAAGACGGCAGTGCACCTGATACAAACGGATGTTGTGCAGGCGAAACATATACTGACATGGGCGAAGCAGGATTTAATTGTTGCCCAGATGCCGGTGGCGATTGTTTCCCACCAATCATAGTTGAATAAAAAACAATCATAAAAAACAAAATTAACCGATTCGATTAAGGGCAACAAAAAGTCTTTTTCGAATCGGTTTTTCGATTCGGCTTTCTATTTATGGTTGTATGATTTTACAAGTTTCGGTTTTTATTATAATTTTTGTGCATTAGGAAATAATGCACTTTTTTTAATAACAAATAACAACAAGGAGAAAAAATCATGTTATCAAACACAATAAAAAAAGACGAATTAACAACAATTGAAAAATTTCAAAACGCAGAACAACTTTGGTTTTGGTTTTTATATTCTAAATCGTTACAGAACAGTTTTTCACGTGGTGGGGCAACTTTACGTCGTCCCTGCGAAATGTTAGATGTAGAAACATTGATAACAAAACTTTATTTATGTGGGAAACTGACAAATGAACAACTGGAAGTTCTAAAAAAATTTGGCGACAAAAGACGAGCCCCACACCAGTATATATACAGCGAAAACCGTGCCGCATCGCTTTGGAAATCAGCAATGGATGTTATCCATGATTATGCGCATCAAAAAGGTTGGTTGGTTGATTAAAGGACAAAGGATTTTCAAATGTTATATATTGGCTTTTCAAATTATTCAAAAAAAATACATGCAAAAATATTTTGCAAAAAATTTAAACACTGTGCACCGATAATAATTAATGGCGACAATGTTATTATTTATCAATTTGTGCATATGAATAAAATCGCAAAAATAATCATACAAAAAAGTGATTTAAAAATACTGAAAAAACATGGTTGGATATTTATAAAACTTTCTTTAAATACCGAAAATATGATAAAGAAAAAACACTATTTAACATGTGTCCAATTCACAAAAGACACTTGTGGTATAAGGAACATAAAAATACAAACGCCTTTGGCGTTATTTAAATATCTTAATCAAAAATAAAAATGCCCGTTTGGGCATTTTTATTTAATTGTTTTTTTAATAATATACATTTGCAAGATTCCAAACAAATTAGATACTGTCCAATAAAGAACCAAGCCCGCTGGCATCCATGCAAACATCACTGTAAATATTATCGGCATCCATTTCATTGCACGTTGTGTTGATGCCATAACATCATTGGTATTGGAATTTTGTTTTGGTGATTGCAGATATTGTTGCAACCACATTGTTGCCCCCATTAATATCGGCAATATAAAATAAGGATCCATCGCAGACAAATCTGATATCCAAAGAAAATGCGCAGACCGCATCGGAACAGATATCAATAACGCCTTGTACAATGCAAAAAATATTGGAATTTGAATCAACATTGGCAAACATCCAGACATTGGTGATGTACGATGCGTTTGGTATATTTTCATCATTTCCATTTGAAGACGCGCTTTGTCATTTGCATATAATTTTTGAACACGTTGTAATTCTGGTTGCATTTTCTGCATTGCCATTGTTGATACATATGATTTACGCGTTAACGGCCACATCAACAATCTTAAAATCAAAGTCATTAAAATAATAGCAACCCCATAATTCCCAACCAATGCATACAGCCAATTTATCATCCATAACATTGGGGCTGCAAAAAACCAAAACCAACCATAATCTATGGTTTTATTTATACCTGGTATATTTTTAGATGCTGTATTTAAAACATCGCTTTGACGCGGTCCAGCAAAGATATAAGTAGAAACAGTCGATTCTGACTTCGGTGCAATTTTAATTGGTGCGGCATTTGTTTGTGCAAAATATAAATCACCACTTTTCTTTAAACTGATTGTTTGATCTTTGGCATCAACAGACGCGATTGTTTCCCAATATTGTTCTGCAAATCCCAGAAATGCATTTACAGATGAATAAGCAAACGATTTCTTATTCAATTTATTCCAATTAATATAATTCAAATCAGAATTCGCATAAACAACACCACCAGTTTCAACAACGCCTGATGTTTTATTATTTGCACTTTGTGTGATTTGCGCATATGGCGCGATACTGATTTCATGATTGGTTTTGTTTTTGATTGTGTCGATAACATTTATAACATAACCATCCACAGATATTTTACGCGCAAAATGTGTGTTTGAATTATCCCAATGCATTTCCCCAGATTTCATGTCCCAATTTGTATTTATATTAGGTGTCTGAATATCTGATGAAACAAATCCAACTTCTATAAAATTATTTTCATCACTTAACAGCGAAATATTATCATCTGATTTTGCGTTTTGTTTATGCTTGTTAAGAATAACTTTTGATATACGCAATCCTTGGACATTAAAAGATATATCTTCTTTGTTTAATGTTCGTGTTACAACATTAGACGGTTCTATAACAACAGGTGAAATTGTTTTTAATTCTGTGTTTTGTGGTTTTAACCATAAACCAATTATCCACCACGCGAATAAAAACAAAAATAACCACCATAAAAAACCAGAAAATCTCGAAGGCTTTTTATTATTTGTATTCATTTGATTCCACTGATTAAAACCAGAATTATTCATATATTGAACCATTTTGTTTTCCTTTTTTAAAACTATCTGCACAAACATTTTTTTCTGTTTATGAACATATTTATTAAATAGATTATTACACCAAATGTAATAAACACATCACCAACATTAAATATAGCCGGGAAAGTCCACAATCCACCAATATGCCATTGTATAAAATCAGCCACCGCACCGAAACGAACCCTGTCGCATAAATTACCAATTGCACCACCAATGATAAATGCCAATGGCAAACGTTCATAACTGATTGATTTTTTAAACAGATAATAAATCAACCACACAATAATCAAAGCAGTTATAGTGCTTAAAATAACAGGCATCAAAAAATTAAAAGCCGAAAATGAAACACCACGATTCCAAATAAAATGTATATTAAACAAATTAGATAATCCGTAATCGCCACCTATTAAATCATTCCATGAAATAATAACACCATTTATATTACATTTTGCACAAATGGCATTTGGATTAAAAATAACATCACCGTACTTTTCAGCCAGCAAATTTAACAAATATTGCTTTGAAAAGAAATCCGCCATAAAAACCAACAAAATAATTGCTATATATTTTAAAAACTTTTTCATTTTTTCTCCGTTTTCAAAAATATAGCAACTAGAAGTCTTAAAATCAAATATAAATCATTATTTCATAGTAATTGGTTTCTTAACATTTTCATAGCCATTTTCACGCAAATGATTCACCAATGCATTTATTTTTGGTTTTGACAATCCAAGTCCCGTCATCACATCAGAACCCAATATAAATGAAGATTCTATGATTTCTGGTGTTGCAGATTTAACCCCCATTTTTAACAAATCACGCGATGATTGTAAATTATGTGCGCGCGCAAAAACTTTTATACGCGGAGAAATTCCATGTAATGTTTGGAATATATCGCGCGCAACAATTTCGTCATTCAAAGAAATCACCACTGCCTTGGTTTTACTGATTTTAAGGCCTGCAGCCAATAAAATTGATTTCTTTTTTGAATCACCATAAATAACATTATATCCAGATTCGCGCGCCATAACAACTTCGTCTACATTTGCATCAATTGCAACATAAGATATTTTTTCAGTTTCCAACATTTGAGCAATAATTTGTCCCATACGGCCGAATCCGCAAATTATAACCGTTGGCGTTTCATTTTTTATTTTTTCTGACAATTTCTTATTAGGTGTGCCATTGAACATTTTCCCAGCCTTTACCAATTGATCATAAATCAATAATAATATCGGTGTCATCATAATAGAAACTATTATGATAGCCGTTAAAATTTCTTGGTGTTCTGCCGGAATAGCAGATATTCCATTTGCCTTCATTGTTTGTAAAATTAACAAACCAAATTCACCGCCTTGGGCCAAGATAAGCGCCATCAAAAACGATTCGTGTGGGGACACATGACGAACACGCGCAACAATATAAAGCGCAAAAAACTTAATCGCGACCAATCCAACAACACCCATTAACACCATTAACCAATGATCTGCCAAGAATGGTAAATTTATCCCCATACCTAATACGATAAAAAAGAAAGCCAAGAACAATGTTGCATATGGTTCGATTGCTGCATTAACTTGATGTCTGTAAACTGTTTCTGACATCAACATACCCGCCAAGAACGCGCCCAATGCCGGTGGCAAACCCATCAAACTTAAAATAACCGCCCATACCGCGATATTTACCATTATCGCCAAAACAAAGGCTTCTCCTGATTGAACACGCGATACAACATGCATTAACGGATTAATAATAAATTTCGAAACAATCACAACGCCTAATATTAAACCAATTGACATAACAAAAATATCAATCGCAGATGCCCCCAGATTAATTGATTTTCCCGCCATAACTGGCAACATAGCCAACAACGGAATAGATAACAAATCTTGGAATAATAAAATAGAAAATGTTTGACGCCCCATATTTGTTTGTAATTGATTTCTGTCCATCAATATTTGTAAATCTTCTGATGTACTGGACATTGCCAAAATCAAAGCAATCATTATCGTCCCCAACAATGACCATGATGTTATTCCGACTAATATCGGGAAAAGCATTGCCGCAACCATTAAAACCTGGGATGCGCCAAGCCCAAATATTGTGCGTCGCAATTGCCAAAGGCGTTGCATATTAATTTGTAATCCAATATTAAACCATAAAAACATAATGCCCAAATCACCCAGGAAATTCCATGTTCCTGACAATTCGAATAAACCAAACACATGTTGACCTGCTAAAATACCAGTTAACAAAAATGCCAACAAAGTTCCCATTTTAAAAAGTCGCATACAAAACACAGCGACAAAAGCTATGGCAAAAAATACAAGCGTTGCGATTGACATGGTTTCTCTCTCCCTTTTGTTTCATTATAACAAATTTACATCAATATTACGCGATATTTTTAAAAATAATTCAGGATTAATTTCTTCGGCACGCTCTGTCCCAGTTAACCCAAATTTTTCCCAATCTGTTTTTATAATTCCGCGTATCATTTTTCGACGCATTCCAAATAAACGCGCCGTTAATTTTTCCAGTTTGCCTATATCATCTATTTTTTTGATTTTATCTGCATTTGGAATAATTTGAACAACCGCTGATTGAACCTTTGGACGTGGAATAAATGCAGTATTTGGCACATCAAATAAAATTTTCGTATCTGCTATTAAATTACAAAGCACAGATAATCTGCCGTATTGCGCATCACCCGCGTTTGCAACAATACGTTCAGCAACTTCTTTTTGAAACATTAATGTCAGTGATTTTATTTTTTCACCGTTTGCTATTTTTTGCATCCAACCAATTAATAATTCCGTGCCGACGTTGTACGGTAAATTCGAACAAATCGCAATACCGTTTTTATCTATGTTTGAAAAATCTGTTTTTAACGCATCACCATAAATAACTTCAAATCGGCCGTTTGCCGCATCAACAATTTGCGATAATATTGGGGACGTTGTTTTATCTTTTTCAATTGCAATCAATTTTTTTGCGCCAGCCATTAAAATCGCACGTGTTAAACCGCCGGGGCCTGGTCCAACTTCGACAACAGTTATGTTTTCAATGTTTGGAATGTTGCGCGCAATACGCGATGTTAAATTCAAATCAAAAAGAAAGTTTTGCCCAAACTGTTTTTTCGGTTCCAATCCGCTTTCGCGCATCATTTCAGACACAGGTGGCAAAGACGCAATTTTATCAATCATAATTTCTTGCGCCCCCCGAATGCCAACGTTAATGTGCCATCATCAATATAATCTAAATCACCGCCAAGTGGCACCCCAGATGCCAATTCAGAAAAAGATACATTTGGATTATTAATTGAAGAAATAATATATTGCTGTGTCGTTTTACCTTCGACTGTATTAGGCAGTGCAAATATAATTTCTTCGATATTTTCATCGTTTATACGATCTGCGATATTTGCAATATTTAAATCATCGGGTGTTATCCCATTAACCCCGGATAAATTTCCACCCAACACATGATAACGCCCATGAAAAACCCCAGATTTTTCCAACACCAAAACATCAGACAAATCACGCACAATACACAATTGCCCATTTTTTCGTGAAATATCAGCACAATATTCACATTTATCTGCATCTGTTAACATACCACAAATCGGACAAGGATGAATTGATTGTGCAGCATCCATCAATGCATTTGCCAAAGATTCAGCACGTCCTGTTTTATCTTGCAATAAACCAATAACAATACGCGTTGCAGCGCGTGTACCAACACGCGGTAATTTTGCAAATTGTTTAATTAATTTTTCTATTTTTATATTCATCTTGTTTTACTTTTAATGGAATATATAACAATCTATGCCGTTTGCAATCGCCGCATTTTTCGCGTTTGCTGCCGCGTTTTCAGACAAACCATTAACACGAACACGATAAAGGCCACTGCCGTTTTGTTCAATATTCGCATTTAACCCAGTTGCTGATTTTACCTTGTCCGCTTGCTTTTTTGCGGTTTCATATGAAGAAAATGCGCCAAATTGAACACCAACACCACCTGATGAATACGATACATGGTTATTCATTGGTTTCGGTTTATCTGTTGCATATTTCGCGATTGGGTTCGTATTTGTTGACAGCGCCGTATTCACAGGTTTTTGTGCGACATAATTTTGACCATTATCCCCCAATTTAGAAAATCCAAGGTTCAACATTTTTGTCGCGATATTCGCACGAACATCTTTGTTTTCCGCACCCAAAACCACCGCAATCAAATGATGCCCGTCGCGTTCAGCGGTCGCAACCAACGAATATTTTGATTTATTTGTAAACCCGGTTTTCATACCATCACACCCCGGATAAGTTCCCAACAATCTGTTTCCATTAGTGTATGTTTTTCCATTATAAGTCCATGTTTTAATTCCAAAATATTTCCAATATTGTGGAAAATGTTTATATACCGCCATGGAAAGCAATGCAATATCACGCGCCGTTGACATATGGTCATCATTTGGCAAACCGGATGAATTTTCAAAATTAGTATTTTTTAATCCAATTTCATTTGCAACACGTGTCATAAGGCTTGCAAAATTGCCTTCTTTCCCACCTTGCAGGTTTTCCGCCAGAACGCGTGCAACATCGTTTGCAGAATGAACCGCAACAGCCTTTATCGCGTCTTCAACTTTTATCTTGCTGCCTGCGGCCAAGCCCAATTTTACAGGGTCGGCATTTGCCGCATAATTTGATACGATTAAATAATCATCCAAATTTAATCTTTTGTGTTCCAGCGCATCAAAAGTTAAATAAAGTGTCATTATTTTTGTAAGCGATGCCGGATAATTTAATTCATTTGCATTTTCTTGATATAAAACCTTGCCTGAATCAATATCCGCAACCAACACAGCCTTGTATTGTGCGGCATTTGCCGCGCCAACGAACAAACAAAGTGATAAAATAAATGATAAAACTCTCTTCATAATATGAAAATGATAGTAAAAACACTGTATTCGGGTCAACATAAATTTATAAATTGCAAAGCATTTGAAATATATGTATATTATTATTGAACCTTACGAGGATAAAGGTTCAGGGTTTCAAAGCCCTTTTAACAGACTGGCACAACAAATGCCTTTTATTTCCCCGAATTATGGTCGGGGTGCTGTTGGTTATAAAACAGGCATAAGCCAAAGACCAACGGAATCATACTGTTAAATGATCTTTGAACACCCTGACCGTCATTATCTAAGATTGACGGTTAGTTTTTGTAAAAAAAACAAAGGGGAAAAAGATGCAAAAAATATCAGTAATAATACCAGTATATAATGTTGAAAAATTTTTACCACAATGTCTGAACAGTATTATCCACCAAACTTATACGAATTTAGAAATACTTATTATTGACGACGGCAGCACAGATAATAGTTATGAAATTTATGAAAAATTCGCAAAACACGATAAAAGGATAAAAATTATTCACCAAAAAAATGCCGGTGTATCCGCTGCACGAAACAACGGTTTAGCCCACGCAACTGGCGATTATATACACTTTATCGACAGCGATGATTACATAGATTTAGACTATTACGAAAAAATGATGACCGCCAATAAAAATATATCTGCAGACATTATCGCAGGATGTGTTGTATCACAAAATGGTTCTTTTTATGAAATTGAATACAAAACAAAAAGCATACTTACATCTTTGACTGAAAAATTTATTACAACAAACGCTTTATCAAATTGTGTTGTATGGAGATATTTATTTAAGAAATCATTTTTACAAAAAAATCATTTAATTTTTGCAGTTGGTCGTATATTTGAAGATATGTTGTTTATTCCAGATACAATGCGTATGGCGAACTGTGTTTTAACTGTTCCTGGGACATATTATCATTATGTGGTATGTGCAACAACTGCCGTAACATTCCACCGCTTTATCAACTCTCTTGCAACTCT
>CALYRP010000006.1 GCA_945483255.1 uncultured Pseudomonadota bacterium | reverse complement strand
TTTGCTCTTCTTCATTAAATTTCAGATTCCCAGAAGTGAAATATTCAAGTCAAAAAGTCCAGTGATTCTAGCTGGAAGCAGTGCAGTAAGGGCAAATGCAAGCAAATCTCTAACTTCCTTTGCAACTAATTTAAAAATTCCTGTAATTGAAACTATGATGTCAAAGGGAATAATCCCTTGTGACAATGTATATCATATGGGAACCATAGGTATACCATGGAAGGACTACGTGAATATGAAAATTGAACATGCAGATCTTGTTCTTACTGCACCAGATTCATTGCGGGTAAAAACATTAAGAACCAAAGACACCATGCGTAAACTGATTGAGAATACAGAAAAGAGTCTTACTATAACTGGATATTCAATTTCAGATTATTTTGCAGAAATGCTAGATGTCATTATCAAGAAAAGTCAGCAGGGTGTATATGTTCGACTGTATGTAAATGATATCGAAAGGCAGAAGGACGCTTTAGATAGGTTGATGGCGCATCGTTCACGCTTTTTACAAGTATATGAATATCAGAAACAGGAAGATGACAAAATGGCGGCTTTACATGCGAAACTAATTGTATCGGATATAAAGAAAGCATTGGTGTCATCGGCGAATCTTTCATATCACGGAATGCAGGGCAATATAGAAATGGGGTTCTTGATTGAGTCTCATGATAAGGCGAAGCAGATTGAAGAAGTTATGAAAGAAATGGTAAGGATGAATTATGAAAAATGTATTAAAATTGTTATTAGGTTCTGCAAACGACAGATTGGTTAAATCATATGAAAAAACAGTTTCAACGATAAATAATTTGGAATCTAAATATGCCGCAATGTCGGATGATGAAATCCATAATTTAACTAATGTTTTTCGTGAAAGATTGAAAAACGGTGAAAAAGAAAAAGACCTTTTGCCAGATGTTTTTGCTGCTGTACGCGAAGCCGCAAAACGTTCTATTGGTTTGCGCCATTTTGATGTGCAATTAATTGGCGGTATGGTTTTGTCTAATGGGCAAATTTCTGAAATGAAAACCGGTGAAGGAAAAACATTGGTTGCAACATTGGCACTGTATTTAAAGGCTTTACATGGCAAAGGTGCACATTTAATTACGGTTAACGATTATTTGGCATCACGTGATGCGGGCTGGATGGGCCAGGTTTACAGATTTCTTGGAATGACAATCGGAATTATTCAACACGATATGTCCGACGAAGACAGACGCGCAGCATACAATTGTGATATTACATATGTAACGAATTCTGAATTGGGTTTTGATTATTTGCGTGATAATATGAAATTCACCAAAGAACAACAGGTTTTGCGCCCATTTTTTTATGCTATTGTTGACGAAGTGGACAGTATTTTAATTGATGAAGCGCGCACTCCTTTGATTATTTCTGGTCCATCAGAAGATACCAGTGAATTATATAACAAGGTTGATGATGTCGTTGTTCAATTGGTTGCTGATGATTATAAAATTGATGAAAAAGACAGACATGTTACATTAACAGAATCTGGGATTGATCATGTAACAGCGCTTGCAAAAGAAGCAGGTATTTTAATTGGCGATAATTTATATGCATCTGAAAATGCGGTTGTTGTTATGCATTTGCAACAATCTCTTTTGGCACATCATTTATATGAAAAAAATGTTAATTATGTTGTGCGGGGGGGCGAAGTTTTAATTGTTGATGAATTTACTGGTCGTGTGATGTCTGGCCGTCGTTTTGGCAAAGGATTACACCAGGCAATTGAAGCAAAAGAACATGTAACCGTTCAACCTGAAAACCAAACGGTATCCAGTATTTCTTATCAGAATTTATTCAGAATGTATCCTGTTTTGGCGGGTATGACCGGAACTGCGATGACAGAAGCCGCTGAATTCGAAGAAATTTATAAATTACGTGTTGTATCAATCCCAACGAATAAACCAGTGGCGCGTGTTGACCATCATGATGAAATTTATCGTAATAAATCTGAAAAATACGATGCGATTATCAAGCAAATTTCTGAATGTATGGAACGCGAACAACCGGTGTTGGTTGGAACGGTTTCAATTGAAAAATCTGAAGAATTGGCAAAATATGTTCAAGAAAAATTGGGCATAAAACCAGCCGTCTTGAATGCGAAACACCATGAAAGCGAAGCAAAAATTGTTTCCCAAGCAGGCGCACCTGGGGCCGTCACAATTGCTACAAACATGGCGGGTCGCGGAACGGATATTAAATTGGGTGGTAATGCGGACGATTTGATTGCTGAACTGGATGAAACAGCCCCAGATTTTGAAAAAAAGAAAAAAGAAATAATTGCACAAATTGAACAAAACAAAGAAAAAGTTTTAAAGGCTGGCGGTTTGTATGTAATTGGAACAGAACGTCATGAATCTCGTCGTATTGATAACCAGTTGCGCGGTCGTTCTGGCCGTCAAGGCGATCCTGGGGATTCTAAATTCTTTTTGGCATTGGATGACGATTTGATGCGCATCTTTGGCGCAGCCAGATTGCAAAACATGTTAACAACATTGGGGCTTAAACCTGGTGAAGCAATCACACATCCTTGGATAACAAAGGCTCTTGAAAAAGCGCAAAAACGTGTCGAAGCAAGATATTTTGAAGCCCGTAAAGAATTGCTTAAATACGATAATGTTATGAATGATCAAAGAACCGTTGTATATAAACAACGCAACGATTTAATGTCTTCAGATGATTTAAAACCATTCGCGACAGAATTAATCGGTGATGTTGTCGAAATTATTTGTGAAAAAAATATTCCTGAAAAAACACACCCTTCCCTTTGGAATATCGAAGGTATCCACGAAGATATGATGCGGATATTTGCATTGGATATCACAGATTTAGACAAATGGAAAACAGATGAAAATATATCTGAACGCGGTGCGTATGATACATTGTTTAATCTTGCGATGCATCGTTATAATCAACAATGTGAAAAATATGGTGATGAATTGATGCAAACAGCACAAAAACAGATGATGTTGGGCGCATTAGATGCAGTATGGAAACGTCATTTGCAACAAATGGATTATTTGCAAGGTGCAATTGGTTTGCGTGGTTATGCCCAAAAGAATCCATTGTATGAATATAAAAATGAAGCTTTGGAATTGTTTAAAAACACAATTCAAAACTTTAAAACAATGTCGGTTGCGTATGTTTGTCGTATGGAATTGACACGCGAAGATGTTGATGCAACTGCACAACAGCAGGCACAACATGATTCCGAATTGAATCAAAACACAACACAGAACATGTCAAATATGAACATATCGCGTAATGCATTGTGTCCATGTGGTTCGGGGTTAAAATACAAACATTGTCACGGTAAATTACACTAAGACCAGGGTGAAAAAGGAAGGATATTATGCCGGATTTTGTGCATCTGCGTGTTCATTCTAAAATTTCTGTCGGGGCCAGCACTTTGTCTGTGGCGGCTAATAAAAAACTGGGCATATTAAAAGGTATCCCAGAACTTTGCCAAGACAACAATATGTTTGCGTGTGCATTGACAGATACAAATATGATGTCCGGTTGTGCTGAATTTTCAGATGTTATGCCATCAAACAAATTACAGCCAATAATTGGTGTTGAATTGTCTTTAAACCATCACAGTGCAGACCCTAAAATCTTGCGACAATCATCGCTTTCAAAGATTGTTTTGTTGGCTAAAAACCATATTGGATATTTAAATCTTTGCGAATTAAGTCGTGTTATGTATATGCGTCAAGAAAATCATCATCTTGGGCCATATATAACAATGTCTGAATTAAAATCACGCAAAGATGGTTTGATTTGTTTGTCTGGGGCGCATACTGGTGCAATTGGTATGGCGATTTTAAACAATCAAAACAATACTGCGTTTAATCTGGCACAACAATTCTTAGATATATTTGGAAACAATTTTTATATTGAAATTCAAAGACATGGTTTGGATGCTGAAATAAAAACAGAACCTGTGTTTTTACAAATTGCGCGTGATTTAAATATACCAATCGTTGCAACAAACGATGTGTGTTTTGCCATGCCAAACGATTACGAGGCAATGGATGCTTTGGGATGTGTCTTGGGACAAACAAAAGTTATTGACCCGGACAGACCACGCAAATCTTCTGAGCAGTATTTTAAATCAAGCGAAGAAATGACAGAATTGTTTTCTGATTTACCCGAAGCAATTGAAAATACGATTAACATTGCGAAACGTTGTGCATTTTTTGTTAATGTCCATGAAAAACCTTTGTTGCCAAAATTTGGTGATGATTTTGAAACCGAATGTCAAATGTTGCGCGACAACACTATGAACGGTTTAAAGAAAAGATTAAAAGAACATAATATTACAGATACTGCACCCTATTTTGACCAGGCAGAATTTGAATTAAAAACAATTATCGGTATGGGATTTCCTGGATATTTCCTTATTGTTGCAGATTATATTAATTGGTGCAGAAATAATGATATTTTAACTGGACCTGGCCGTGGGTCTGGCGCGGGGTCTATTGTTGCGTGGGCGTTGGGTATTACACATGTTGACCCATTAAAATATGGTTTGCTTTTTGAAAGATTCTTGAATCCAGATCGTATATCGATGCCTGATTTTGATGTTGATTTTGAACCAACTGGTATTGAACGCGTATTAGATTATGTTGGTGAAAAATATGGTCGTGATTCTGTGTGTCGAATTATAACTTTTGGTTCTTTGCAGGCACGCGGTGCGATCCGTGATATTGGTCGTGTTTATGGTATGCCATATTCAAAGTCCGACAGATTGTCAAAATTAATACCACAAGATGCAAAAACATTACGCGAAGCAGTTGATTCTTCGCATGAAATCCAAGAAATTCTTGATACTGATCCGGATATGGCAAAGGTGGTTTCTGTTGCAGAAGATTTAGAAGGTTCAATACGCAATTTGGGGCAACACGCATGTGGTGTTGTTATTGGCGATCGTCCAACAACTAAAATTGCACCTGTTTATCGTGATCCCGCGAACCAATTACCATCTTGTCAATTTGATGGACATTATTTGGAAAGCGCGGGTTTGATTAAATTTGACTTTTTGGGTTTGGAAACATTGGTTGTGTTAAAATATGCAACAAAATTAATTCAGAAAACCCGCGGTATAAATATTGATTTGGATCAAATTCCAACAGATGATACTGAAACAATGAAATTGTGGCAATCCGGATTAACCGAAGGCATATTCCAATTCGATGCCCCATTTGTACAGCAAACATTGAAAAAAATGCATCCGACCAGTTTCTTGGAAATATCTGCGTTGAATGCGTTGAATCGTCCGGGACCTATCGCGTTTATTCCGCAATTTATTGCACGTATGCATGGCGAAGAAAAGATTGAATATGTTCACCCAAAAGCAGAAGCTATATTAAAAGAAAGTTATGGTATTATTGTTTACCAGGAACAAGTTATGCTTTTGACACGCGCCTTGGCGGGCTTTACCCGTGGTGAATCAGATACTGTGCGTAAAGCAATGGGTAAAAAGAAAGCTGACCTTTTGGCCAAGATGGAAATTAAATTCTTGGAAGGCTGCAAAAAAGAAGGCACATTGGATGAAGCAACGGCAAAAGATTTGTGGGAAAAATTTAAAGAGTTTGCAAAATACGCATTTAATAAATCACACGCTATTGCATATTCTATTGTTGCAAACCAATGTGCATATTTAAAGGCACATTTCCCTGCTGAATTCTTGGCGGCATCGATGTCCAGTAATATGAATGATACTGATCAATTGGCGATATTTGTAGATGATGCGAAATCTAATTTTAATATTCCAATTATTGCCCCTGATATTAATGAAAGCGAATCTGCTTTTACTGTTAAAAACGGAAAAATTATTTATGCGCTTGCTGCGATAAAAGGTGTTGGAACCGCAGTTACAGATCAAATAGTTGCAGAACGTGAAAGAAATGGAAAATTCAAAAATTTAACAGATTTTATAAAACGTTGTTCTGGTTTTATAAACAAAAGAATATTAGAAGCCTTTGCCAAAGTTGGTGTTCTTGATTCATTAGAAAAAAATCGTGCATTGATATTTATGAATGCTGATGCAATATTGGCATACGCATCTAAATCACGTGAAAATGCAAATTCTTTGTCTTTGTTTGCTAACACAACTCAAGATGATGTCAGCGAAGACAGATTATTGAAAGATTTGTCAAAAACAAAATCATGGACGTTTGCACAAAGACTAGAAAACGAATTGTCTGCACTTGGATTTTATATTTCAGCACATCCGCTTGATCAATACAAACATTTAATTGCGCGTGAAAAATTAACAACCAGTCAAACATTGGCAACAATTGGCGATCGTAAAAATGTTCGTGTTGCAGTTAATGTTAATTCCTTTTCGCGCCGAAAAACAAAAACTGGCAAAGATATGTTAACTATAAATGCATCAGACAGTTATGGTAATATCGAAGGTGTCGCTTTTGGAGATGCATCAATTGATTTGTCCCAAATATTAAATACAGAAACAGAAGTTGTTATTTCTGGCAAAACATCTGTGCGTGATGACAGGGTTTCTGTTTTTGTAGATTCTATTATTTCGTTAAATCAATGGGTGGCAAAGATTGCAAAAACATTAACAATTGATATTAATGACAAATCTGTTCTGGCTGATGTAAAGAAGGCACTGTCTGCATTGCCATATGGTCAAACCAGAATAATTTTAAATCTGCATTCTGGTGATAAAAACGCATCTTTGATATTAAAAAATACCGTTGAATTAGGTGCCACAACCGCGAAAGATTTAACAGCACTTGGAACCAAGGTTACAATAGAATAATGAAACATATACCTGTGCTTTTAGATGATGTTTTGGAAACATTGGGCGATATAAAAGGACGCACAATTGTAGATTGCACATTCGGTGCGGGCGGATATTCGCGCGCCTTTCTTGAACGCGGGGCATCTGTTATCGCATTTGACCGTGATACAAATGTAAACGTGGATGCGAATGAATTAAAAAAGGAATATGGTGAAAGATTTCGTTTTATAAATTCGCCCTTTTCCGAAATAAAACAATTAAATGTTGGTGATTTTGATGATGTGGTTTTTGATTTAGGCATATCATCAATGCAAATAGATAACGGCGAACGCGGTTTTTCTTTTCGTTTTGATGCGCCACTTGATATGCGCATGGATACACGCACAAATATAACGGCGGCTGATTTAATAAACAATATGTCACCTGATGATTTGGCAGATGTTTTATACGAATATGGCGATATTAAAAAATCACATTTTTATGCCAAATTGTTAAAAGAAAAACAACCAAAAACAACATTTGAATTGCGCGATTTAATAAAAAATCCAGGTGATGTTGCTCCGGTATTTCAGGCTTTGCGTATTGCGGTCAATGATGAAATGGGGCAAATAAAAAGCGCACTTGGCTCTGTTAACGAACTTATCGGCGCCGGCGGGCGTTGTGTTTGTGTTACATTTCATTCAATAGAAGACAGAATTGTAAAAAACACTTTCCGTAAATGGACAGATGTTGCAGGCGACCCAAGATTGCCGACAAACGATACCGCACCATATAAATTATTAAAAGTAAAAACGCCATCAAAAGACGAATCGGAAAACAATCCACGTGCCCGTTCTGCACACATGCGTGGCGTGGAAAAAGTATAAATATAGTATTGACCCAGACGGTTGTTTTTTGTTAAAATATCGAAAGGAAAAAGGAAAGAAGTATGAAAAAATTATTGGCTTTATTTATGGGGGCTTTTGCATCGACGAATGTTTTTGCAAATCCTGCATGTGCGGTTTGTACGGTCGCGATTGGCGCAACCCTTACAATATCTCGCAAATTGGGTGTTTGTGATAATGCTGTTGCGGTTTGGTTGGGCGCATTTCTTGTTATTTTGGGGTATTGGGCAATAAAATGGTTTGACAAGAAAGGATGGCATTTCTGGGGTCGTGATGCGATTTTGATGTTGCTTTCTTTTTCAATGATTGGTGCATTATATATTCGTGATTTGAATTACAGTCCTTGTTATTGGTTAATTGATGCCTTTTTGTTTTGGGCAATTATCGGTGGCATTGTTTATGTTGTATCACAAAAATTATACGAATATATGAAACGCCACAATAATAACCATGCGCATTTTCCATTTGAAAAGGTTGTGATGGCATTGACTATGTTATTTATTACCAGTTGGTTGGTGTCAAGATTTGCGTTTTAATAAAGGGGGAACACGATGAAAAAATCTGATAAAAAGTTATCAATGGAAGAAATGATTGAAAAATTAGACGCCGCCAAAAAGGCAAATCCACTTGATTTGTCATCTGATCAAGATTTATCTATTGCATTGATGAATTTGGTCTCTTTGGAAGAGCATTTCTTTTTCAGCGGTGCAAAAACAGGTAAAGTCGGTTTTTATGATTTAATAAATACTGTTCGCAGTATGCGCAAAGAATTAATGGAACGCATTGTTAAAAAATCCAGTGGTGAAGATGGCGAAGTATGGTGTATTTCTAAACATTTGTTGGCTGCATCTATGCGCATTTATGAAGTAGGAACCAAAGCGATTGGTGCGGGCAAGAAAAAAGAAGCCTATGAAATGTTTGAAAAAGCGTATGATTTGTATTCTTTGTTCTGGGGATTGAATATGCATTTGATTGATATGGACGGCGTTCATGAATCTGTGCCGGCATTTTATGATGGCGCAACAAAGGCATGCAGGGTTCAAAAAGAAGATACCAAGGCTGTAAAACCCGCAAAAAAAGAAGAAAAAGTTTCCAGCGTAAAAAGACTGGGACAATGGGTTAAAAATGCTGTAAATTGTTGCATAGAATAAATTCTTGCATTGGTATTATGAAAAATGATAAAATAATTCAAAAGAGAGAAGTTTAATTGGCAGGTTTTATCAAAAATCTTTTTAAAATATCTGCAATAGCATTGTTGATTCCGGGTGTGGTATTTGCTGCACAGCAACAAAATCAGCGTGGGGCGAATGCTGCGCGTAATGCGGCACGTAATGCAGATGTAGTCAGCAATGCTGCTATCAGACGGTCGGCGACATCTGTTATTGCGCGTTCCACAAATATAAACAATCGTAAATCACGTGCGGTTGTAACTGCGCGTCCTGCAACTGTTCGTACGGCCAGTGTTCGTTCGGTGCGCCCTGTTGTTTCAGGAACAAATGTTGCACGTACGGCATCTAAATCATCGCTTGCGCGTTCAGGGGCCAAACAAAAAATTAGTAATGCAAATTTGTCGCGCGCAGGAACAGCACGCGCAACGGCTGTTTTTAATGATATAACAAAAATCGGTGGCGGATATTCTAATTGCCGTGATGCATATGCAACATGTATGGATCAATTTTGTGCCCTGGCTAATGATACATACCGCAGATGCTATTGCAGCGACAGATTTACTGATTTTCGTGATATGTCGGATCGTATGGATTCGGCCTTGGCAATGTTGGCAGATTTCCAAGATAACAATTTAAATGCTGTTGATAAAACCGCTGCAGAAGTTAATGCAATGTATACTGCAAGCGCTGGCGAAGCGGCAATTAAACGCGACACCAGTGCATCGCAAAAATTATTAGACAGTATTGGCGATATTCTTTCTGGGAAATCTACATCAACACCTGCAAAAACAACATCTAATTCTTTGGGTATATTGGATTTTTCTGGTTTTTCAACAAATAACGACGATATTTTTGGGGCCAGTGATTCTTTCTTTGGTGGTTCGTCAACGGTTGATATGTCAACGCTGGAAGGCAAAGCATTATATGATAATGCTGCAAAACAATGTGCAGAAATAACACGTGAATCTTGTGGTGGGGATGCAATGTTTAATTTGGCGCGCAGTGCCTATTCTATCATGATAACCCAAGATTGTAATGCGTATGAAAAAAATATAAATGCGAAAAAAGCATCTGTGGAAGAAACAGTCAGAACGGCTGAAAAATATTTACGCGAAGCCAGATTGGATGAATATCGTGCACATAATTCTGCAAGTGTCAATGAATGTCTGGAAAAAGTCGAAACAGAAATGCGCAAACCAACCGCATGTGGCGAAGAATATGAAAAATGTATGGATTATACAGGTCAATATATAAACCCATCTACGGGCGAACCAATTTATTCACAGGCATTATTTGGTTTAAATACTTTGATTGTATTGGATGGCAGTGCGGATGTGTTGGGTGCAAATTCTAAATTTAATAAATGGTTGGATGATAAAAAAATGTTCGCAACGACCGCGCTTGATTCTTGCCGTGATGATGCAGATACGGTATGGTATGAATTCAAACGTTCCGCACTTATCCAAATTGCCCAGGCCCAAGATGAAAAAATTCAAGAAGTCAAAGATTCTTGCGTTCAAACAATCAAAGAATGTTATGATACGCAAACTGGGGCAATGAAAAGCATGGACACGACCGAATTACAAGGAACTGGGGCAATTGCTGCGGTTACCGCGCGTGGCATGTGTTATGACAGGGTTCAGGCATGTGCGGCATTATACGGTGATCCAAACGGATGTAAATATGATGATGCAACAAAGAAATTGAATAATAACCCAAATTGTACTACCAAAGACGGAAAAGATTGTAAATGCGGTTTGCAATCATTGTTAACTTTTGTTGATACGGTTGATTCTGTGAAAGTGGCCGAAGGATGTGAATCTGTGCTGACAAAATATGCACATGAATTGTGTGATCCACAAATGGGTGCAGACGAAAGTGTCGTTTATCCCATGGGTTGCGCAACAACACCACGTGCACAATTACGTGCGGCAATGAATACACGCATGGAAACATTCTGTGTACATGATTTGGTTAATGATGACAATTCTCGTACAATTGGTCAAAAAGATGACGAAGGCAATATTGCGTCTGCATTCAATACCAACATCATGAATCAATTGATTAAAAGTATTTATGATGAATTGGGAATCGCCTTTACAATGGGATGCAAAGAAATGGACGGCATTTGGGTAAGCGCCGATAATATATCCACACCAAAACCAGAATCTTTGGTTCAAGAATTTTACAAAAAATATTATGGTACGCGTATAACAAACACAAATCAAATTAACGATTTGAATTTACCAGAAACCGGTTGGTGTATTTCTGGCGAAAAAAATAATCAGTGTTCAATTTTGGGCAATGATGAAAATGGCAAACCATATTGTGAATTACAATCAGATGGCAGTGTGAAATTAACCCCAGAATGGTACGAATTTATGTGTGCAAAAGCACTTTATGGCGAATGGGATGTTGTGGGTAGGGCTTGCAAGTTGAATGATGTTTCTCTGCAAGAAAACATCGACGATTCATCTGATGGCGAACAAGAAAGCAATACCGCGTACAGCGGAACATCAAATGGTTCATCCGATACGAATGCTAACGACGGTCCTAAAAAGGGTCGTCCGCCTTTTGCGAATGAGAATTGGAGAGAGCGCGTTAAAGAGGAATTTAATTCAAGTGCAGACCGCATGAAAGAATTACAAAATAGTGCTCTAAAATAAAAAAACGCCAAATTGGCGTTTTTTTTATCTTTTATGTTTTTTTGTTAAATGTCTTAAAAGTCTTTGAAAAGGACCTTCGCGAATATATGATTTTATTGTATCATGCCCAATATATGATTTTATTTCTTTATATATCTCTTGATATTCTTTGCGATATTGTGATGAGGGGCACCCGATAAAAGACAGACATTTCAACAAAGAATAAGAATCATCCCATTGCCATTTTTTATATCGAAATTTACGCGACCCAAGCCCGCGTAATCGTCTGGCATTCATAGATTCTAATTCAACATAATTAAATTTTGACACAGCCAATTGAAAATCTATTAAAACCAAAGTATCACCAAATACTGCCAGATTTGCCGGTCTTATATCGCGATGGACAATATCTGAGTTTTTTAATGCAGTAAATATTTGATATAAATCGCGAATTAATGACATCTTAGATTCGTTTGGCATTTTCTTTAACCAACCAGAATCAGACATTCGTTGTAAAGAATCGCCATACATAATTTTGTTTGCAAAGAAAAAGAATTTGCCTTGGTCACAATAATATAAAGGTTCCAAAAAATGTTTGTGGTCTGCATTCCATAATTTTTGTCCCATAATATATTCGTTGCGATACAAATTTGCGTACATTGTTAGGAATATCAGACGCTCTTTGATTATATTTCTTTCCTTTGATATCATTATAAAGTTTTTCTTTTATATTCATAAAAACCATATTTATTTACCTTCGCCATTTAATAATTTCAACATATCCATAATGGTTTTTCGTTGTGCATCGCTTGGTAAATTCCAATAAAGATTTATCAGTTGCAAAGATTCGTTTTTACTTAATGGGTCGTTTTCTTTGACATCTGAAACACGCATTGAACGAATAGCCTTGGTTTCTGGTGGAAAATTACCCGGAAGTCCAGAATAGAAAAAAGCCACAGAAGTTTCCAGTGCTTGACTTAAATCAAACAACCTTGCCGCAGGAATACGGTTACCAGCGGTTTCATATTTTTGAATTTGTTGGAAACTGACCCCGCATTTACGGGCTAAATCTGTTTGCGACAATCCCAACATAACACGGCGCAATTGTAATCTTTGTGCAATGTGGCGATCTACTTCGTTTATAAGCCCTGCTTTGCGTGCCATATCTCTTCCTTTGTTAAGAAATTTTTCTTAATACTTAATATATACAATGTTTCTGTATTTTTTACAATCAAAAAACATATATGATAATCTTGCATTATACGGAGAAAAAGAATATGAAGCCGATTGTATTGTGTATTTTAGACGGTGTTGGAATTAATCAAGAAAAGGCACATAATGCTGTTGCGTTGGCACACATGCCCTGTTTTGATGAATTATTAAATAAATACCCATATGCAAAATTGAATGCGTCTGGAACGGCGGTTGGTTTGCCAGCCGGTATTATGGGAAACAGCGAAGTTGGACACATAACAATTGGTTCGGGACGCGTTGTTAACCAATTCTTGCGCCGTTTTGAAATCGAAGATTTATCAAAGAACAAGCCTTTAAATAATTTTATTGAATCTGTTAAAAAAGATGGCGGTATTGTTCATGTGGCGGGTTTGATGTCAGATGGTCGTGTTCATGCAAATATTGCTGATATATTAAAAACGATAAAATATGTCGTTAAAAACGGGCTTCGTGTGTGTATTCATTTTATTGCAGATGGGCGCGATACACCACCACAATCTGCACAAAAATATATAGATTTAATTAAAAACGAATTGGCGGTCGATTTTGAAAACAATTCTGTGTTTTTTGGAACGATTTCAGGCCGTTATTATACAATGGATAGAAATCAAAATATTGACAGAACAAAACTGGCTTTTGCAGCAATTGAACGCGGTGAATCTGAATATCGTGCGCAAACAATTGATGCTGCATTGGCAGACGCGTACGCGCGGGGTGAAACCGACGAATTTATAAAACCGACGGTTATAAAACCAGTTCAATTAACAACGCGCGACGGGTTTTTGTTCTGTAATTATCGGTCTGATCGCGCGCGTCAAATTATGCGTTATGTTGTTGAAAACGGTTGCCACATATTATGCTTTTCCCAATATGGCGAAGGATTGGATGATGTTTGTCCTGCATTGTTGCCGGATATAAAAACAGAAAATACATTGGGTGATGTTTTGGCACAAAACGGAAAATCACAATTAAGAATCGCCGAAACTGAAAAATATAATCATGTTACATATTTTATGGATGCGGAACGCAATATTGATTATGAAATGGAAGAAAAAGTTTTGATTCCATCCCCAGATGTTGCGACATTTGATATGAAACCAGAAATGTCTGCAAATGAAATCACAGATGCCCTTTTGCCAAGGCTTTCAAAGTTTGATGTTGTCTTGTTAAACTTTGCAAACGGCGATATGGTTGGGCATACTGGAAACGAAAGTGCGGCAATCAAAGCTATGGAATCATTGGACAAACAATTGTCCCGTATTATACCGGCGGTTCTGGAATTAGACGGTGCTGTTTTAATTATTGCGGACCATGGAAACGCCGAACAAATGTGGGATAATGAACACAATGTTCCATTAACATCGCACACAACAAACCAGGTTCCGTTTATAATAGTTTCAAATCATAAATTTGTTGCACATGACGGCGGACTGTGCGATGTTGCGCCAACAATATTGAAATTGTTGAATATTGAAAAACCGGTCGAAATGACAGGCAAAAGTTTGGTATAAAAAAAACGCAATTTGCGTTTTTTTATTTTGTTAATTGATTTATTGAATGCTTCATTTGTTGGGTTGTTATATTATGTGCGATATAATATTCTCCTTGGTCAGATTTGTTTAATAATACCATGTCCCCACGTTCTGCAAATTTAATGTCATGTCCAACATGATTATTTATGTTAACATTAATATAGTGTGGTTCCTTTTGTTTCGAATATATCAATAACAAACCATTGTTATTACCCAAAACAACACCAATTTCATAATAATGTTCCATGTGAATTTCCGTGATATTTTTAA
>CALYRP010000005.1 GCA_945483255.1 uncultured Pseudomonadota bacterium | reverse complement strand
AAAAATCTTCATAATGGGGGATGTTCCTGCTGGCAAGATGGGCTTGTCAGCTGTATAAACCAAAGGAAATAAAATGGCTTATTATGAAAGTGTCCTGGTATTTCGTCAGGACTTGACTGAACCGCAAGTTAAAGAAAAAGCGGAAAAATTCACAGCAATCATCAAAGAATTGGGTGGCGATGTTAAATCTACCGAATTTTGGGGATTGAAAAATTTGGCATACATCATTCGTAAAAACCGCAAGGCTCACTATGTAATGTTGAACATTGAATTGCCAGGTTCTCAAATCACAGAATTGGAACGCCGTTCCCGTATTGATGAAGATGTTATTCGTTTCTTGAACGTACGCGTTGAAGAATTGTCAAAAACACCATCAATCATGATGAAGAAATCTACAGAAGAAGAGGTGGCATAATGGCAGTACGTGCAGCAATTTATCGTAAAAAATCTAACCCATTAAAGGGCAAAGTGATTGATTACAAAGATGTGAAATTATTGTCACATTACATCACAGAACGTGGAAAAATTGTTCCATCTCGTATTTCTGGTGTTTCACAAAAAGACCAACGTGCATTGGCAAAAGCCATCAAACGTGCACGTCATTTGGGATTGTTGCCATTTGTTAGAAATAACTTGGGCTAAAATCAAATTCTGTGGGGGCTTGTTGCGTTTGCCGTTTCTTGTGTAACAAAATGTACATTTCGAACCGTCAAACGCTTCCAATCCCAACATATAATTTGATTTAAAATCTCTAACTTTATTAAATAAAGGACAGATAAAATGAAAGTAATCTTGACTGAAAAAATTACAAAATTGGGCAACATCGGCGACACAGTCGAAGTTAAAACAGGTTATGCACGTAATTACCTTTTGCCAAATAACAAAGCTATGCGTTGCACAAAAGAAAACGTTGCTTTGTTCGAAGCGAAAAAGGCTGAATTGGTTGCACGCCATGAAAATGCAAAGAAAGCCGCTGAATCAAAAGTTGATGCAGTTAAAAATGCTAAATTACACATGATTCGTCAGGCTGGTGATACAGGTCAATTATATGGTTCTGTATCTTCACGTGATATCGCACGCGCATTAAAAGAAATCGCTGGTGTATCTGTTGAATCAGCCCAGGTTATGTTGGGTTCCCCAATTAAATCTGTGGGTGCATTTGATACAAAAATCGCATTACATCCAGACGTTATCGTTGATGTAAAGATTTATGTTGCACAAACCCAAGACGAAATCGATGCATTGGTTGCAGGTAAAACATTGACTTTCGGAACAAAGAAAGTTGAAGAAGAATCCGAACCAGCAAAAGAAGAAGTTAAAGAAGCAGCGGCATCTGAAGAAAAATCAGAAGAAGTTGCAGAATAATTTAATAATTCCCCTCCGTCGGAGGGGAGGACCCGCAGGGCGGGGAGGGTTGGAACGTAATGTGCCAACCTTTTTTTATATAACCTGGATTCCCATGTCAGTCCTTTGGGCTTTCCTCGGAATGACATAGAAGTTTTTTTTAATTTTATTTCCAAGAATTATTTGTTATCTGGGAACATCGCCTATCAAAAACACCAATGTCATTGCGAGCATTCGCGTGGCAATCCATATTTTTTATGAATGCTCACGGTCACTTCGTTCCCTCAGCATGACATAGAAGTTTTTTTAAATTTTATTTCCAAGAATTATTCGTTATCTGGGAACATCACCTATCAAAAGCACCAATGTTATTGCGAGCAAACATAGTTTGCGTGGCAATCCATATTTTTTATGGATGCTCACGGTCACTTCGTTCCCTCAGCATGACATAGAAGTTTTTTTAATTTTATTTCCAAGAATTATTCGTTATCTGGGAACATCGCCTATCAAAAACACCAATGTCATTGCGAGCAAACATAGTTTGCGTGGCAATCCATAAAAACACCCGCAACCGCGGGTGTTTTTTTATTTGTTCAACTTAAACAGTAAATTAGTCGGCTTTTTTGGCGTCGACAATACCTGTTTTTATTCCATCAAGGAAACTGGAATTACATCCACTTTTTTCGTCTTGTTCTATTGCATCCTGGTATTCAGATGCGCGTTTTGAAATTTTCGCTTTTAATGCGGTTTGTAAAACTGCGTCATCGGTGTTTTCTGCGCCCAACATATTTTTAACATTTTCTTTACCAAAAGATTGTGTCAGTTTTTCCACTATCGCATTGACATCTTCAACAGTGTTAGAATCCAAGAATAAACCTTTTGCTGTTTTATTATTTTGTGTATTTTGGGATAGCAAGTCTTCACATTTAATATCAGACAAAGACAGCCAATCAGCTTGGAAATAATCGAAAGCCAATTTATCCGTATCTGTTGCACCGGCCGTTTCCAAACAAGATTTCAACTTTTCCAAAGAATCAGTTGTTGTTTTATAAAGTTTTTCAATAGATTTACAGTTTTTATCTTTTTTGATTAATTCCCCCAATTTTCCGTTAATCAGGGAATTGCCGACAATACCACCGACAACACCAACGCCACCGACAACCGCACCAGCGATAACACGATTCTTGGATGCCTTTTGTTCCGCATCTATTTTTGCCTGGTCTGCATCAGACCCCAACATTTGTGCACGATAAAGCGATGCGTATGCGCCGCTGTCAATGCCCTTGGTTTCATCGTCATATAATCCGGTTGCGGCCTTGTCCAAAATTTCTTCGCTTTCAATACCAGGTTGCATACCCAATGCCGTCTTGCGTTCTTTCAGGTCCGCCGCCAATGCAAAATATTCCGCGCGCAAATTCGTTAATTGTTGATTATTGCCACCTGGCAATTCGATTTCATCTGGTCCGGCCTTTACCTGTTTGCCGTCCGCATATGTGCAACGCATTGTTGCAATATATGCCGCCATAGAATTTGCCGCATCTTTATCAGCCTTTTGTTCAGACAGCCCCATTGCCAATTCCATACCACCAATTCCGGTTGCCGCCGTTGTTAACGCGGTCAATGTTTTATTAGCCATCGATTGTTCGTTCGCCTTGGCATCTTCATATGCCTTTTGTTTTTCGGCTAAATCCGAATCTTTTTGTTCTTGGTTGCGTGTGTCGTATGGTTTAACTTCAGCATACGCTTTGATTGCATTGTTAATTTTTGCTTCAAGCGATGTTTTTAATTCGGCGTTTTGTGTGTTGTTGCCATTATGAACTTCTTTTGCCGCATCGTTTAAAGCCTTTGTTGCGGCATCCGCGGTTCCTGCAGATAAAATAGTCTGTTTTAAATTATTTATATCATATTCATCGCCAAAAACGATGTTTGGTGCAACAATCAAAGCAACCAATAAAAAGGCACGTTTCATAATCATTCTTCGCACCCCGTATTTTTAAATGTTTTTCCATTAGATGTACATTCAGATACGAACTTTTTCATAGCCGTATTATATGCATCAATCAATTCATCAATATCAGATTCATACTTTTTTTCCGCCGCAGATTGCGCCTTGGCTTTTTTTCTGGCTTCTGATTTTGCACGATTATTAGCAGTTATTTTTAATTCACATTTATTCTTTGTTGTATTTAATATATAATTTTTGTCATCACTGCATTTTTCAATTTTACATTCCCCGTTTTTATCATATGTTCCTATACCGAAATAAGAATCTTTGCATTCTGTTGGTGTATTATCCGCAAAGCAGGGCATTGTGGTCAATGCCAACATTAAAACAGTAAAGATTTTCATATTCGTTTTCATTATTTTTTAGTGTCTGTTGCTTTCTTGTTTGCCTTTTCAGCTTCCTTCTTTTCTTTTTCAGCTGCCTTTTTTTCTTCTTCCTTTTTCTTTATTTCATCTTTGCGGGCTTGTTCTTCTTCTTTTAATGTTGGTTTGTCTTGCAATATGCGTTCTTCATCTAATTCTTTCTTTGCCTTTTGGGTGTCGATTGCGCGGTTAATTGCACCGGATGATATCATACCAACCGCGGATCCAACCCCGGAACCCAACATTGCGGATGATGCCGCCGTTTGTGAACGGGTTTCGCGGAATGCATTTTCCATAAATGTTGTTGCGTTTATACCAAACCATTCTTGCATGCATATAAATGTATCGCCGGCATAACGTTTACGTGATGCGGTTGGGTTTGTTTGGTTTTCGCCCGCAAAGAAATTAACCGTATAAATACAATCAAATGTGCGTTCGTCAAACATTGCGCCCATGCCTTCGCATGCGCTGCGCATGGAATCGCGCAATGTGTACATGCGTTGTTCGTCTGTTTTGACTTCTTTTTCCGCACTTTCGCGCAATTTTGCAATCGCGGTCCCAAAACGATTTGCCAACCCAGAATCAGATTCTGTGCATTCTTTGGCAATGGTGCCGCACTTTTGAATTGCGGCATCAGCGTTTGCCTTGCCTAAACATTTATTATATGTTGTGCCACATTCGTTCACGATACATGCGTTATATTGATTGCCGCAATTTATTACATTTTCATATGATGCCAAACGAACATTCATATCACGGTCAGCGCGAATTTCTGGAACGAACATATTGAATTCAGATGCACTGCAACTGGTTTTCGTTTTGCATGCGTTTAATTTATCGCCAAATATCGTATCACCATCCAATGCACAACCTGTGAAATCGTTACCGCATTTTTCAGCCATACATTTACGCAAATCCCTGTCGCAATTATTTGTATTGCTTTTTATTGCATTTGATTGCGCAGTCTTTGCAGCGGTTGATGCATCCACCGCCGCCAATGCCGCGCGTTGTTTACGAATTTGTTCGGCAAACGAATTGTCTCCATTTGCAGATTCAATAACAGCAGACACCGCAACATCAAATTCAGATGATTTGTTTGTGATAACAAATTCTGGTTTTGATTCAACAGATTCGGTCGCCGTTTCGGTTACCGTTTCTGCAACAACAGGTGTTTCAACAACAGGTTTTGCCGCCGCCACAGATTTACGCGCCGCAGGTGCAGATTTTATCGGTGCACGCGCCGCCATTGCATTATCGTTGCATGCAAAACACAATGCCATAATTATGGAAAGTGGGGCGATAAAAAATCCGTTCTTTGTTTTCATTTCTTATTTCAACCTTTCGCAAGCGGTGTCATAGAATTTGCATAATTGTTCGGCAACTGTTGATTCAACCTTGATTAAATCATGTTTTTCCTTTGATACTTCGACTGTGTCTAATTTTAGCCCGCATTTGTTGCGCATATTTGATGCGCATACACGATTAATACAATCTTGTTTAGCCTTGTTGTTTTTGCATGATTGTTGTGCAGATGCCAATCTTTGTTCGCGTGCAGTTTTATATGAATTGATAATGTTTTCCAATAATTTGTCGGCATTTGCGATTGATGTGTCGCGCGCAGATGTTAATTCAGATTTAATCGCAGCCAGAAAATCTTCGCATCCAGACGATAACACCCCGCATTCGGCAAAATATTTATCCAAATCCGCATCCGATTCGCATTTACCATAATCAGCACCACAGCGTTTTGCGTCAATAACACATGTTGTTATATCGCTTGAACATGAATTTTGAGTTTTCTTTTCGTTTGCCTTTTTGGTAAAATTTGCCATTTCTGCCGATATTCCAGCCGCCTTGCACGATTGTTCGATTAATGGGTCATATTTTTCTTCGACATCATCAGGTGTACATCCAGCGACTTTTTCAAGGCAAAGTTTTGTTCCCCAAACATATCGTGCGCCTGGTTCAGTTGGTGCAGATTTTAATTCTTTGTCTGAAATAACATATTTTGCAGATGCGCCCGCAGAAATGCTTTTCATACCGGCAGATTTTGTCGGTTCGCCCGCAGTGCTAGACCCACAATATTGACAACGTGCCGCCGGATTCGCACCAATATTTATCGCACACACAGAATCTAAGCAACGTGTCAAATTAGCCACAGAACACGCGCCATACACCAATGTTGGTGCCATTAATAAAACATTGAAAAAAATCAAATCGCGAACTTTCATTTTCTCTCTTCCAAAAAAGTATATCAAAAATCGCATATTAAATCAAAGGAAAAATACCAACATATACATAAGTAAAATTTCTGGACACGATATTATTTTTTGTGCTAGACTTTTCTTAAGTGAGAGAATGAATTCATGAAATTTATTAGATTTTTGGGCTTTTTACTGGTTTTGATACCATGTGTGTCTTTCGGTGCAACATCCGAATTCCAAAACGCATCGCGTTTATTGTCCGCGGCACGACGCGGTGATACACAAACTGTTCAAATTTTAATAAACCAGGGCACAGATATAAATTATACTGATTCTACGGGGTTGTCGTTGGTTTGTACCGCGGTGATGAATAATGATAAACGTGCCATCCAGGTTTTACAGATGTATGGGGCTGATGCGTCAAATTGTGAAAGACAAATTAAAAATTATAAACAAAAAACAAAACTGGCCACACGTGGCGAAGAATACGGATTTTTCAGTGGTTTGTCATCATCTCATATAATTGCGTTGTCGGCACTGGGTATTGCGGCGGTTGTCGGCGGTGTTGCGCTGTTAACAGATGTTTTTGATGCGGATAACAACAATTCTTCATCTTCGTCTGGTGGTTCGCATTCTGGCAGCGGTGGCGGTGGCAGTGGCAGTTCTGACACAACGTCATATACTAAATTAATTGCACAAAACTTACCAACAGGTCCGGCGTGCAATGGAACATCGTGTCCGACTGATTTCACAACATGGGAAAACATGCAAGATTTTGCATATATGTCTGATACAACAACACAAAATACATTTAATTATTTGATGGTTTCACATGCATATAATGCGTTTGTTCGCGGATATCTTGGGATGGGGACAATCAGAATAACCAATGATTTGGCGCCATTTGATTTATCAAGTTTTGGTTATTATCCCGCAGGCGATGTTCCTGGTGGTGGAAAACCAGTAAATGTTGCGATGGTAACCGGTTCTGGGGTCAATTCATCGGGCAGTGCAGTTGATGGTTTAATTCCATGGGTTGATTCTTCGCAAATAACTGCGGTGCAAACGGCGTGTGCCAATGATTCTTCATCAGAAGCTTGTCGAAATGCGACTATCGCAGCAACAAAAACATCACACAAATATTACAATTTATCTGGGGCAACAGTTGCGGATGCCACCGAAAATACTGCATTTGATTTAACCGGTGGGGGAACTGTATTTGGTTCTGCAACAAATGCTGATACTAAATTGGCAAAGATAATTGCGGGATGGGAATACGGAGGCCGTGCAGTTGGTGATTTTTATGGTTTTATCCCAAATGGGCAATTAACCGTATATAAAACAGGAAGTGGAGTGGGCTGGACAAACCCAACAGGTACGGCTGTTGCTGGGTCTTATGATATTGCTGGAACCACGCTGGCAATTGGTGATACTTTTGATTTGTTTGATGAAACTTTAACTGTGAAATCGGTGTCAAATGGAACATTTGTTGCGACATCTGGAACAAAAACATATCATGGTTACATTGTAAATGATAAATTGTATATTGATTCAAATGCAGACAACAATATCAACCAAATGTATGTTATGGGGCATGAAAACTCTTTGACATTGACAAAGGTTCTGGGCGCGGTTGATTACAAAAATTATGAAGCAATTTATAATGCGTCGCAATTGAAAGATTCTGGCAATTATGTTGCAAATGTTATCGCAAATTTATCGTTGCCAGATTTGTCGCAATATTTGAATTATTCGACACTTTCTGATGCAAAATCATTTTATGTTTTGGCGGCAAATGATGCCCAGAAAGTATACAAATTCGGGCAAATGATAGATGCTGTATATAATTCAAACAAGGATGATGACACCGGTGCCAATGCGGTTAATACACCATCGAAATTTGCAGATTTGGCATTCGTATCGTTGGGTAATAATCAACAACATATCATTGTTAATCCCGCAGGCCACAATGTCATCGATATTGAAAATTGGAAAATAACCCCAGAAGAGGCTACATTTGAAAACTTTGCACCGGTGGTTTATCCGAATTTGGAAAATTTGTTTGCAACAGTTGTCGCGGTTAAACCAACAAACAGCACGGCTGGTACAACCATTGATGGATATTCCGCAGAAAGTGCCGGTAAATTACAATTATCTATTTGGACGGATGCTGATAATTCTGATATTAAATATTCATCGCGTATGTGTGGATTGGCCGGAAACGGTAATGGTGGTGCGATGAATCCGTGGTGTTTTGCGGCACCTGGGACAACAGATTTAGATGCAACAGCAGCGATGGCGGGATCTGTTGCGCTGGTCAAAAGTGCATTTAATTATATGACACCAAAACAGATATTCTTGCTTTTGGCGTTAACCGCAGACGGTCCGTATTTGGGAATCAATCCAAACAGTTCAGATGGTTATTCGAAATGGACAAGTAATTCTGATTTAATCAATTATTTACAAAGTATGTATATTTTGCCATCAAATCTTGATAATTCAGATGCACAATATCTGGAAAGTTTCAAGACTGCGTTTGGTTATGGTATGATAAATCTTGAACGTGCAACGCGTCCAGGAACAAATGTGTATTTTTATTCATCTGATACTGGAACAATTGTGCAATCATCAGGTAACGCTTTTTGGGGCAAAGTAGCGACAACGTCTTCGTCATCATCTGCGCGCGCGTCAACAGTTCTGGGCGGACGTGGAACAATACGTACGGCTTTTTATGATATTATTGAAAGCGCGGATGGTTCAATATCTTTGCCACGTGTTTGGAATACAGAAATATCATTAAAGAATGATTATAATTATGGTCTTTATATGGGTGATGTGTTGGGTGAATTTGCGGTTGATTCTACAAATAAACATTCAAAAACAATCGGTAATATGACTTTTGATATGGCGATGTCGCCACGCGCATATAATGATAATTTAAATGGATTAGATAATTTAAAAATATCATTCAACAATGAACACTATGATTTAAACGCCGAATATCAACATCATTTGACAGATGGCGAATCCAGATTTAATGGTCGTGCAAATGGTGTATTATCTTTGATTTCAAATTCTGTAACCAGTGGCGCAAAATATAAATATGGTAATTTTGCATTTGGTGCGCGCGCATTTTCTGGTGTTATGAATAATGAAAATCTGTTGGAAAACGATCCTGTGATTTCATCACAATTTGAACCTGCGCGTCTTGGGTTGGCAAACGGTGGTGCGATAGATGTTGTATATAATAACGATAAATTTGGTTTTGATGTATCTGTTGGTAATATGCGCGAAAATAATACTGTGCTTGGTGCAATCAGTGATGGTTTACTGGCGTTAAATGGCGCAGATACACAATATGTAGATATCATCGCGAATTATAAACCATTTGAAAAAATGAAATTGTTTGCACGTGCAACATATGCAAACACACATGCGAATATTGGGCATGGAATGGTTTCCAAGATATCTGATATAACTTCAAATGCATTTGCGTTGGGGCTTGATTTGTATGGTTTCGATTTTACTGCATCAATGCCATTGGCGGCGGTTGATGGTAAAATGGGTTATGATTATGCAGATTTGTCCGTTGTTGAAGACAATGGTTCTTTTGATGTTGTTGTAAATAACCCACGCATAGAATATATTGATTTAAGTGCACAAAAACGTGAATTAAGATTTTCTGGTTCTTATAAACAGTCAATTGGCGAATTTACGGATGCGGGTGTTGGCTTTATATATCGTGTAAATCCGGGTAATACGGATGCATTTGGTAATGAATCAATATTTATGTTCAAAGTTCATCATAGATTAGGTATATAATTTTTTGACATTTGTTATTTTTTGTCTATAATTTTGATGCAGACTATAACAAAGGATTTATTATGCGGTTTTTAAAAAATTTGAAGACAAAAATAACAAGCAGACTGGAAAAACCTGTTTTTTCAGATGTTAAAACCATTCCAGATGAAGATGTTGCATTATTGGCCAGTATGTGCAAGATGTGTTCGCCAGTTGTGACAAAACGACATGTATTCATTCATATACTTGATTTATATGCATATTATGCACCACAATCTGAATCGGATATAAATATCGCCAAAGACATATTTGCCAGAAACGGTATCCAAATGGATGTTCATAATTCGCATATATTTGGGGATGAAAAACAGCCTGTTTTACGTATTAATTATGCAATGTGTACGAATAAGAACAAATTGGTACAAGAAATGACAAGAATAAAACAAAAATATTATTCTTTGTATATACCCGAAGCCAAATCAGGAAAAACGATTCGATAGCGACAACTTATGGAACTTCGACAAAATCATAAAAAACCGCAGAAATTAGCGGTTTTTTTTGATGGAATAGGTTCCTGTGGCTTTTATGTTTTTTATATGAAAAAATAAAAGCATGAAAACGAAAAAATTAAATCTTGTTTTTGTGATGATGCTGGCGATTGTTGGCATCCACACCCGTGCCAATTCCTGTACAGGAATTTCATTAACTTCCAAAGACGGTGCAAAAATCGTTGCGCGAACAGTTGAATGGTCCAACGGCGAAAACCCAAGTGATTATTTAATTGTTCCGCGTGGCTATGAACGTCAATCAATGTTGCCAGATGGCACCAGAACAGGTATGAAATATACCGCGTTTTATGGTTATGTCGGTTTGGCATCCGAAGATTATATTATCGAAGGATTAAACGAAACAGGGCTGTCAGCTGGGTTGTTTTATTTTCCAAAATATGGTTCGTATCCAAAATATAACCCAAACACGAAAGATGTTACGATTTCGGATACTGAATTTGTCGCGTGGGTATTGGGCAATTTTGAAACTGTCGATGATGTGATTGCAGCATTGGCAGATGTTCGGGTAGTGGCAACGGATGCGCGCGCAGGAAATCTGCATTGGCGTGTTGCGGATAAATATGGCCGCCAGATTGTTATTGAATACGTTGACGGTATCCCGATGGTTTATGAAAATAAATTGGGTGTTTTGACGAATGCGCCTGGGTATCCATGGCATATTACAAATTTGAATAATTATATAAATTTACAGCCAGGAACAGTTGAACCACATAAATTTGGCGACATCGCACTGGAATCTATTGAACATGGTTCTGGATCACTTGGGTTGCCGGGCGATTTTACGCCGCCATCACGCTTTGTGCGTGTTGCAATGTATCAAACCAGTGCACCGGTTGTGGATACCCCACAAACTGTAATTCAGGCATTCACTATACTTGAATCTATGACGATTCCAATTGGAATGCAGTTTGCCGATAAAACTAAGATTCCAAACATACTAACGGCAACCCAATGGACAACTGTAACCGATATGACCAACAATAAATTGTATTATACAACAATGTATAACCCAATTATTCGCAAATTTGATTTGAATAACATAGATTTTACGAATATCGCATATCAAAAACATCCGTTGGACACAATTAAAGCACGCCCTATGGTTGATGCAGATATAAACAAATAATCTTGACAAAAAAATATAAATGTGTTAACTTTTTGTAGAAATACAAAGGGTTAACACTTTTAATATGAACAACGAACAATTATCATTGTTTCTAGATTTGGTAAATGCTGGGTATAAAAATGCATTGGTATCTGTTGTTGATTTAAATCTTGGTGAAACCAGAATTGAAATAATATTACAAAATGTTGGAACATTATGTGTTAATCAAAGTTTTTCGGAAATTAACGATGAACAGCGTCCGAAATTTGAAGTGTTATACACAATTGCATCTCATCCAAAAGTTTTGATGAAAATAGAAAACCCAAATTTTATGCATCGTGCCATTAATATCGCATACGATTGTAAGAAATATTTTGAATCACATCCGGAACATATTGCGAACAAAGAAACTGATTTAATAAAAAGAATCAGAAAAAATCAAAACACTGTTCATAAAATATACGAACAAAATCAAAAAACACGCAATCGCTGGTTGGCGGTATTTGATAAAGAAAAATAAAAAAAACGCCCAAACGGGCGGTTTTTATTTTGATACAACAACCATCGCAGGACGCAATACATTATCAGCAAACATATATCCGGTCTGCATTTCATCAACGATTGTATTTGTTGGTGTTTCTTCATCCGGTTTGTCTACCATTTGGATTGCATTGTGAAATTGTGGATTCAATATTTGTCCGATACTTTCGATTTTTGTAATACCGATTTGGGCAAAAGCGCTTTCCGTTGCGCGTTGCATTGTTTTGATGCCTTCATCGTCAGGGCTGTGTTTTAATGCCGCATTAATCGCATCCATAACAGGCAATATTTTTTCGGCAACCCCCATAACACGATTGCGCGATACAGATTCAATATCTAATGATGCGCGTCGACGTGTGTTTTCAAGTTCTGCCGCAACACGTAAATATTTATCGTTTAATTCTGCAATTTTGTTATTTAATTGTTCGATGATTTCAGATTGTTTATCGGTGGCAACTTCGTCATGTTTATCGTCCACAGATACAGATTCAATTTCTACTTCTTTTTTATTTTCGTTTTCCATAATTTACCTGCTTTTTCGTATTATATATTTAATCAATCGATTTTATTATAGGTAAAAAAGTATCACTTTTCAAGGATGCTCGTCCAATTAATAAACCATCAACATGTGCGACAGATGTAATTGTTTTTGCGTTTTCTTCGTCAACACTGCCACCGTAAAGGATAGGGGTGTTTTCACGGTTTATATTCCGTAATGTTTTGAATATTGTTTCGTGTATTGCTTTTATTTCAGAAACGCTTGGTGTTGTCCCAGAACCAATCGCCCAACGTGGTTCGTATGCGATAATATATTCGCCATAATCAGGAACACTTTCTAATAACATTTTTTTGACGACACTCATTGTGCGGCCCATGTTGCGTTCGCTTTGGGTTTCACCAATACAAATAATTGGTGTTATTCCATATGCGACTGCGGTTGTTGCCTTGGCTTTGACAATATCATTTGTTTCGTTGTGGTAAAAACGTCTTTCGCTGTGGCCGACAATGACATATTTAATATTGGCATCTTTTAGCATTTGACCAGATATATCGCCAGTGTACGCACCGTTGGTGTGTTCACTGATATCTTGGGCACCGATTGTTATTCCAAAATCATTTCCATGCAATAATGTGAATGGTAAACATATAACGATTTTATTGTTGGTTTGAACGTTTTTTATAGATTTAAGCAGAACATCTTTTTGTTCTGTATTTCCGTTCATTTTCCAATTACCAATGATAAATTTCATTTTTCTTCCTTTTTTATTGATTTTTTATCATCTTTTTTGCTATGGTATCGCAAAAGGTGGAAAAATGCTAGAATATTTACGTAATGCTGCTGACAAACCGTTGGCGAAATTTTTAATGTTTATTTTAATTTTCAGTTTTGTGGGTTGGGGTGCTGCTGAATGGATATTTGGTGGTGCATCACGCGATACAACATTGGTTCATGTTGGAAATGCTGATATTTCATTACAACAGTTTAATAATGAAAGATCGCAACAATTGGCATCTATGTCCAAAGATGAACAACGTGCGGCATATACTGATCCGAAAAAGGCAGAACAATTAACAAATTCTGTTATGACAAAATTGACAACAAATCAATTGGCTTTGAATCGTGCGCGCGATTTGGGTTTTGTCGTGTCTGATAAACGAATCGCAGACGAAATAAAAGGTTATCCGCAATTCCAGGTTAACGGTAAATTTGTACCATGGATGTTCGATATGGTTTTACAAAACAGCGGTTTATCAGAACAAGATTTTGCAAATATTTTGCGTGCCGATATTTTGCGTAACATGACAATGGGGGCGGCAAATGTTCCAATGCGTGTTCCTCAATTTGCGGTTGATGCGGCATATAATGCACGATATGCAAAACGCGCGATTAAATATTCAACTGTTAAATTTGCAGATTACAAAGTCGGCGAACCAAACGATGAACAATTAAAGACATATTATGCGACTAATCCGATTGTCGTTCCGGAAACACGCGCGGTATCTTATGTGTTTGTTGCGTCTGATAATTCTAAGCCAGATTTATATGATGCAGGTTTTAAAAAGAGTCAACAAATCGAAGATATGATTATATCGGGTGATTCAATGAAAGCCGCCGCAAACAAACACAAAGCAAGATATGTACAAATTGCGAAATTAAAACGCGGTGAAAAAATTTCTGACAAGGTTTTAAGTGATGATTTGATTGCAAAATTGTTTGCAATGGAATCTGGCAGCGAAAGCGAATTAATCGAATTAAAAGATGGGTTCATTATCTTGCGCGTTGATGAAGTCATTGCACAACATAATGCTGAATTTAATGATGTTAAAAAATCATTAGTTTCAGATTGGAAAAAAGCAGAACAACGCAAGCAGGCTTATTTGAAAGCTAATGAAAAATTGATTGCATTGAACAAAGGCGAAACGGTTAAAAACATGAATGAAACAACCGTATCCAGAACCGAAGGTGCGCCATTAAGTGTTTTGAATGCAGCATTCGCTGGAAAAGAGGGCGAACATATTATCGCTGAAGATGGAAATGCGTTCTATGTTGTGTCTGTTGGTAAAAACACAGTGCCATCACCAGACAAAGCCAAAAAGGAATCTATTCGCAAGGAACTAGAAAAAATGTCCACACGTTTCGTTTTGGACGATTATATACAATTCCTTAGAAATGAATATCCTGTGAAAATCAACGAAAGAAATTACAATAAATTTATCACAAAATAAAAGTCGCCCATCGGGCGATTTTTATATATAATAAAATTATGCAAATCGAAACAAATGGTATTTTTATAAATATGCGCGCGTTTTCAGAACGTGATTGCATTGCGCATATATTTACACATGACAACGGCGTTTTGGCTGGTATGTTACGTGGCGCGGTTGTCGCGAAAAAAAACAAACCATTAATTGGACAATGCGGTCTGGTTTCATGGAATGCGCGTCTTGATTCACAACTTGGTGTTTTCCATTTTGAAAGTGAAAAAAATCTGGCGGCACCTTTGATGTTAAATATGGATTTATTAAAGATAATGAATGCGGCTTTTTCATTGATTTATACATTATTGCCAGAACGCGAATCTTATAAACATCTGTACGAAAAAACTTTAGATTTATTAAAACAATTACCAAATTCGGATTCGCCATATGATTTATATTTGAAATGGGAAATTGATTTGTTAACAGAACTTGGGTATGCGCTGGATTTAACAAAATGTTCAGGGTGTGGACGCACGGATAATTTAATATATTTATCGCCAAAAACAGGGCGCACGGTATGCACAGATTGTGGTGCGCCATACATTGATAAATTATATAAATTGCCAGTTAATTTAAATATAACTAAACGTCTTTTAAGTGCCATTTGTAC
>CALYRP010000004.1 GCA_945483255.1 uncultured Pseudomonadota bacterium | reverse complement strand
CGTATACGCCATGCGCGCCAATTATTCACGTAAACTTCGTTTCCGTGTGGCACATAAATGTGCCTGGCGCTCTGGCGTATCCACCCACTTCCACATAATCAAAATAAAAAACACACCGTAAAGGTGTGTTTCTTATTTTGGTGGGAGTGGGTGGATTGGCTCGGCATAAATGCCTGCGCCGCATTCGTTAGCGCTCAAACTTCGTTGACACTTGTTTTCGCTTACTCATAGTCGAACCAAACAAACTTCGTTTGTATGGCCTAATACCATAAACCAAACCCGACAAAAAAATAAAACCACCGCAAGGGTGGTTATATTTTTTGGTGGGAGTGGGTGGATTCGAACCACCTCAGTCGTAAGACAACAGATTTACAGTCTGCCCCGGCTCTCCAACTCCGGCGCACGCCCAGAACTTTCCACAATCAGTGGTGCGAGCAGCGGGAATCGAACCCGCATTTCAAGCTTGGAAGGCTTGCATTCTAGCCCTTGAACTATGCTCGCAACGATTATCTAAGCCACATGATTATAACTTATTTTTTAATAAACGCAAGTATTTATTCGCTGATTTCGACACTGTCGATATATTTGCGCGATACATTTTCAATTTTAATCGGTTCAAATTCTGGGTTTTCAACGATTTCTTTTTCATCAGATGCATATATTTGCACCGGTGCAGATTCTGTTACTTCGTTGTCATCAGATACATAGTTTGCGCCGATTGTTTTTGTGCGGTATGTGCTTTTTCTGCGCAGGTTTTCGGGTATTGTTATATAATCGCCCGGGTTAACGCCACGTGTTGTCAATTCTTTTTCAGGAATATCGCGTAAATCAGATGAATTTATCGAATAAATTTGTGTTATGAAATTGGTAGGTGCACTCATAAATGTTTTTGCATTACCGCTGCCATCTAATTCCATTATACGTAATGCGCGTTCAGATTGACCGTTTGGTTGAATGCGGAAAATGCCGGTACTGCCGATGTATCCAGATGGATCAAACAGGTATGCATCTGTTGATTTTTGGGTATATAACATACCAAGTGCTAAATTAGCCGCATCATAGCCAAATGCTGATAAATAATCAGGGTCGTGTCCGGCAACTAAATTATAAAGAGATATAAAATTATCAGATATTGGTGGCAGTGTTGCATATTTTGCACCGCTTAATGTGAAGTCTGACGCAATATCGGAACCATGCCAAAGTGTTGTTCCGTACATTGCTGCATCGCGATTACCAACACCATAATAACGCAAGAAAGAAGTTATTGTTTTTGCGTCTTCGCCATTACCCAGGAATAAAATCGCATCATATGGTATTTTGCCCAATGTTTCTGTGCGTGATATTTTTTCCAATTGATTGGTTAAATTTGTGCGTGTTGGTGCATCTAATGATTCTTTGTTAATGATATCTGATAAGATTTCGCGTGCGCGGGTATTTGCCGCGCTGCGTGCGTTATACATTGATGCGCGCATAGATACATCTTTGATTGAATCCGAATTGCCTGGTTTATAATAAAACAAGCCATTTATTTTTATACTGTATATATCTGCGACATGGTTTGCGGTTGATGCCATTAATTTTCCAGAATTATCATCTGGGGCAAAAACAACGATATTTTGTGCGCCGTCATTTTGCATTTGACGAACAATTGTTTCGATGCTTTGTGTTGGAATCAAATTCGTGGTCATAACATTATTTCCCAAAGATTTTACGTCGGATGTAAATGAAATAACCGGTGTTTTTGACGGTTTTATATTACGAACAGTATTTGTATCTTCGGCAAATAATGGGCCGATAATAATATCTGGATTTGTAGAAACCGCATCCCGGATTACCAAATCGCGTCTTGATTTATCGCCAGATAAATCATAGAAAGAAAGGCGAATGTTTTGTTTTGGTTTGCGTAAAAAAGCTGTTTCAATTGATGTTTTTATATTGTTTCCGATGTTTTTTGATGCCCCGCTTGTTGGTAATAACACAACGATATTTGCATTTGGACCGGCATCATCGGAACCATAAAGCGATGTGGATGCCAAAAATGCATCTTGGATATCAGTCGGGTTGCTTGTTGCAAGTGGCGCTTGTTTTATCGCACGATTTGCACCGCAAGATGCCAAGAAAAGAGATAATAAAACCAAAAATTTATTCATATACATTGAAAAATCCATTTTTTATATGCTATCATTCTACTATAAAAGGATTTAAAATGCAATCAGGGCTATATGTTGTTGGAACGCCAATTGGAAATTTATCAGATATGTCACCACGTGCAATCGAAGTTTTAAAGTCTGTCGATTTAGTTGCTGCCGAAGATACGCGTGTTTTTAAAAAATTGGCCCAACATTTTGATATAAAAACAAAATCTGTTTCATGTCACGAACATAACGAAAGGGAAGTTGTTGATTCTTTGGTTGAAAAAATGTTGAACGGTCAATCAATCGCAACGGTATCAGATGCGGGTATGCCGGGTATAAGTGATCCGGGTTTCCGCCTTATTCGTGCGGCGCGCGCGGCACATATTCCGGTGTTTGTTGTGCCTGGTCCAACGGCGGTGATATCTGCGCTGGTGTTAAGCGGATTTCCAACAGACAGATTTACTTTCTGTGGTTTCTTTGATGAAAAGAAAGTGCGTGATGATAATAAAATCCGTCATACTATTATTTATTATGAAAGTCCAAATCGTATTATGGATACAATCAAGATTTTGGCGTCGATTATGCCAGAACGCGAAATCGCGATTGTTCGTGAAATAACAAAAATTCACGAAGAAGCAATTATAGGCTATCCATCTGATTTAATAAATATTGAACCACCACGCGGTGAAATTGTTATTGTTATTGCGCCGGCACCGGATAAAAAAATGACGGATAGCGAAATCAGCGAAATCGTTAATGATATTGTATCTAATTCTACTAAATCAGCAGCGGCAGAATTAGCCGAACGCGCCGGAATATCAAAAAAAGAAGCGTATAAAAAATTGGTGGAAAAAAATGGTTAAATTTGTCGGATCTTTTGAAACTGTAAAATCTTTGCCAAATACACAATTTGCGGAATACGCGTTTGTTGGGCGCAGTAATGTTGGTAAATCATCCCTTATTAATGCGGTGTTAGATGAAAAGGTTGCGCGTACTTCCAATACACCAGGACGCACACAAAGTTTGAATCTGTTTAATTATGCTGATAAATCAATGATTGTTGATTTGCCAGGATATGGTTTTGCACGTGTGTCCAAGGTCGAAGCATTGCGTTGGCTTGAACGATTGGAAGAATATTTGTTAAATCGTTCGCAATTGCGCCGTTTGTTTGTTTTAATTGATTCGCGCATTGGTCCCAAAGATTCAGATCTGGAATTAATGGATTTTTGTGATAAACACGGAATATGTTATCAAATTGTTTATACCAAAAAAGATAAAAAAATTCGTGAAAATGAACAATTAAAATTATCACATGAAAATCATCCAGCGATGTTAGAACAGATTTTGGAAACATCCGCGGAAAAGAAATTTGGATTACAAGATTTACGGGATATTATAGGTGTCAAATAATAATATTTTTAATGTTTCAAATCCTATGAAAATGCTGGATGCGTTGTGGGGTATGATTGCGCAATACAGTGATAATTTTTCAGATGTTTTAATTTTTTTGCCGTCACGTCGTGCTATTCGCAGCGCGGAAAAAATGATTGTCGAAAAAATCGGGCATGCGACAATTTTACCAAATCTGGTGCCACTGGGTGATGGGGCTGATGAAGACGAAGAAATGTATCCTGATACAATTTCAAATCGTGAACGCGTTATAATTTTGTCTAAATTATTATCAATGGATGCAAATGTAAAAAATATAGCAACTGCATTACCATTGGCGCGTGATTTTATTCGTATGCAAGATTATCTGGAAAACGAAGGTGTTAAAATCACAGATATAAATTGGACGGAATTAATTGATGAAAAATATGCAAATCATTTTCAAAATAAAGCGCGCATATTGGATATTATAAAACAAATCGATGACAACCGTTTAACAACAACGCAAAAAAGAAATGCTGAAATTCGTGCCTGGAAAAATCATTTATATAAATATAAGTGCGTAATTGTATGCGGTTCAACGGCATCTGTTCCGGCAACGGCTGATTTAATGGAACATATTGCCCAAATGCCAAACGGTAAAATTATTTTGTCTGGAAAAATATCTGGCGATGAAAAAGATTTTGATTTAGATACCAATCCATACAAAAGTGAAAATGAATTTTTAAAAAGAATAAATATTGGTGTTAACGATGTTCAAACAATTGATGTTGGAACATCAAATATTGATGTTATGAATATCGCATTTGGAAACAGTGGCGCACATATAAATAAAAAACTGTCCAATTGTAAATTAATTGAATGTAATCGTGAAAGCGAAGAAGCAATTGTTGCATCTGAAATTGCGCAACGCGCGGTTAATGAAAACAAATCGGTTTTGATAATTACGCCGGATGCGGCGGCGAATACCCGTATAAAATCAGAAATGGCGCGTTTAAATATTGATGCTGATTTTTCATCTGGTTTGCCGGGGACAATGACAAATGTAGGTCGTGCGATATTAAATCTGTTTGATTCTTGGGCGGACGGCAAAACAAACGAATATGAAAAATTATATGAACAAAGCAATCATAATTTATTCAACATGTTGGTTGATTTTGTCGATAAAAATAATGAATCTGTTTTTCAACCAATGTTTAATGTGGAAAACGAAAGTGAGGTCGCAATTTGGAATGCAATAAAAGAGACTGCCGACATTTTACATACAAATGATATTGTATTAAATGTGTTTGATGCGCGATCTTTCATTGCGGATGCAATTGGTTCAGTATCGATTCGACCAATTAAAACAAACGAATGTAATGTTTGTGTTTTGGGAACGATTGAATCACGTATGCAGACTGCTGATGTTATTATTTTAACAGGTTTGAATGATGGTATGTTCCCGTCAATCGGTTATGAAAACGCATGGTTGCCACGTAATATTGCAAATAAAATCGGTATGCCATCCCAAAATCGCAAGGTATCATTGATGGCGCTTGATTTCATGAATCTGTCGTGTGGTGAAAATGTGTATTGGTTACGGTCTAAAAATTCAGGCGGCACATTAACCACAGAATCAAGATTTTTATCACGTGTTCGTGTCACAATTGGCGATATTCAAAATGACAATGAAATATTACAATCTGTGCGTGCGCGCGATGATGTTCCATATCAACCATTGGATTATTCGCCGCCAACGCCACCAATTGATAAAAGTGATGTCTATGTAACCGAACTTGAATTATTAATTCATAATCCATATGCGTTTTATGTAAAACATATATTGCGATTAAAGCCGGTTGATGATTATTGGGTTTTACCAGATGCGCGTAATTTTGGAATTATTGTTCATGATGTAATTGAAAATGCACATGATTTTAATGCGGATAAATTAATAAACGAAATGGATGTGCGTGCAAAACAGGTACTGCCAGATAATTCAATATTATTCTATTTCTGGCACAAAAGATTTTGTGAAATCGCGCCATTAGTTGAAAAGTTTTTCCAAAATAAATCAATTAAATATAAAGAGGTCTTGGGGTCTGTAAATATAGCCGGGCGCAATGTTCGTGCGCGTGCTGATATTATCTGGGATGGCGTTGTTATGGATATAAAAACAGGCACCCCACCAACAAAAAAGCAATTAATGGACGGCACAATGCCGCAATTACCATTGGAAGCGTTCATTATGCAAAACAATGGGTTCCCATTAAAGATGCGCGACATTTCAATAACACCAATTATACAATTTTTACAATTAAAAAATGGCAATCCTGATTTAATTGAATACGGGGCTGAAATTGCGCAATCTATGATTGATAACAGTGTGCAAAAGATTCGCGAATTGTTTGGACAATACAGCACTGACAAAGTTGCATCATACGAATACCGCGAAAGTGTTGGTCAAAAATATCATGAATTTGACGACCTGGCACGGGTCAGCGATTAATCAATTTCAATCATTAAACCACAATGGTCGGTTGGTTTGTCCGCCATTCGCGGTTCGATATCGATTTCACAATTCTTGATTAATTTTGCCGCCGATTTATTACAAAGGAAATAATCAAGACGCAATCCTTGTTTATTGCCGACGGTGTCGCGGCCACGATATCCATACCATGTATAATCAATTTCGTTTGGATGTTTTTCGCGCCATGCGTCAATCCATCCGGCATCCAACCATTGTTGCATTATATCGCGTGCATCTGGCGCCGAAATAGATGAACCAATATAATTTTTTGGGTTCCATATATCGTTATCAGTTATTGCAACATTAAAATCGCCACCGATTATAACTGGTTCTTCGCTATCGATATATTGCGATATGTATTTTGTAAATGCATTCATCCATTCAAGTTTATATTGAAACTTTGGTGATTCAATATTATCGCCATTTGGCATATAAACATTTATTAAACGAATACGCCCATCAATTACAGATTCCAAAAATCTTGAATTAATATCAGGATATGTTGGCATTCCCATTGTAACATCTTCGATTGAATATTTAGAAAATGTTGCAACGCCGTTCCAAGATTTTTGTCCAAAAACTTTCAGATTATATCCATATTCATCAAATAAATTATATGGAAAATTAGCGGTTTCGACCTTTAATTCTTGGACCATTATGGTGTCGTATTCGCCAGATTTTAAAATATCCATAAAACTTTCAATATGTGCACGAATTGAATTGATATTTAATGTCAGTATTTTCATAATTGCAATCTTTTTTTTCTGATACTATAATACACGATGTCCAATATAAAAACAACAAGGATTTTAAATTATGAATATGTATCAAGTGTTCAAGCAAGTGGCTAAAGAATCGCCAAATGCGTTGTTTTTGGTACGCGAAAATATCACATTTAAAAAAGCTTTATCTTTGATTCATGCGCGTGCCACGACTTTACACAAAGCGGGTGTTAAAAAGGGCGATGTTGTTGGTTTGTTATCGCACAATATTCCTGAATTTCCATTAACATTGTTCGCAATATGGTATTTGGGCGGAACGGTTTTGTTGTTGGATACAAATTTAACACCATTTGAATATGACAATATGACCAAATTGGTAAAATGTAAATTTGTATGTGCTGAAAAATCATTTTTCTACAAGGCCAAGGGTTTTAAATTCTTTGATATTCAAAGTGCAGACGAAAAGCCTGATGCAAAATTAAAGCCGGCAACATTAACAGAAAATGATATTGCAACACTTTCGTTTACGTCTGGTTCAACCGGTAATCCAAAGGTTGTTCCATTAACACATGAAAATCTGAAAAGTTCTTCTGATTGTTATGCGGATATGGGACAATGGATTCATAAAAATGAAATAATGTATGGTTTTTTGCCGCTTTATCACATATTTGGATTTGCGGCTGGGATTTTGGCACCTATGTATTTTCACATGGGGATATTGTTGCAACCAACAGTTAACCCAAAAAATATTTTGGAAGACTTTAAAATTTATAAACCACATTGTATTCCTGCGGTGCCGCGTCTTTACGAAGTTTTTCGTAACAAGATTATAAGTGGTGTCAAAGAAAAACATATGTGGTGGTTTGTGTCTTTTGTTTTGAGACACCAAAAATTCTTGCGTGCAATTGGTTTGGGTAAATTGGTTAAAAAGGTTCAAAAACCATTGCGTGATGTATTTGGTGGGCGCGTCAATTTGATGATTGCGGGTGGCGCAGCGACAAAACCAGAAGTCGAAAAATTCTATGAATCCTTGGGAATTACTTTTGTCCAAGGATACGGAATGACAGAAACTGTTGGACCGTTTTGTTGTTCGCGACCAGCAAAACATCGTGTGCCATTTGCGTTTGGAACACCACTTGGCTGTTCGGAATGCACAATTCGTGATGCAAACGAAAAGGGCGTCGGGACACTTTGGGTTCGTGGGTCAAATGTGTTTAATGGCTATTTAAACAACAAGGACGCCAATGCAGAATCTTTTGATGCGGACGGTTGGTTTAATACTGGTGATTTGGTTTATTTGGATAAAAACAAACAATATCATTTTGCAGGTCGTAAAAAACAAGTTATTGTTTTAGACAGCGGTAAAAATGTTTATCCTGATGAATTAGAAGCATTGTTCATGGAAATTGATGGCGTGAAAAATGTCGCAGTTTTTGAATACAAAGAAAAAGATAAAACTGTTACATATGCTGTATTCCAGGTAAAAAAAGGTATGTCACTTTTGAAATTGGCTGCGTCTGTTGCATTGGCTAATCGCAAGGTTGCACCGTATAAATGGGTAACACATTTTGCGATGACATACGATGATTTACCAATGACCAGTACACAAAAGGTAAAACATCATGAAGTGCGTCAGAATTTAATTGATGGTAAATATCCAGAAAATACAAATAAATTACGGGAGCGTTTATAATGAATATGTATCAATTACTTGAAAAAAATGTTGAACGTAATCCAGATACTGTGTTTTTGGTCCGCGAAAATGTCACATACAAGGAATTTCCAAAATTAGTTCAAGCACGTGCAACAACATTAAAAAAAGCCGGTGTAAAGGCAGGGGATGTTGTTGGTTTGCTTTCGCATAATTTACCACAATTCCCAATAACTCTTTTTGCAATATGGTATCTTGGCGGAACAGTTTTATTGTTGGATACGAATCTTGTATCCAGTGAATATGACAATATGACACAAATCACAGAATGCAAATTGGTTTGCGCTGAAAAATCATTCTTTTATAAAACAAAGAATTTTGAATTTTTTGATATAGAAACAAAAGATGAAAAGGCCGATGCAAAATTAAAACCTTATCCGTTGAAAGATGAAGATATCGCAACAATGTCGTTTACATCTGGATCAACTGGGACACCAAAAGTTGTGCCATTGACACATTTTAATCTGGTTTCATGTTCAGATAATTTGGAATATTTGAATCAATGGTTAAGACCAGGTGAAATGTTTTATGCATTTTTACCACTTTATCATGTGTTTGGTTTTGCGGTTGGTTTCTTGGCACCATTACATTTTGGTATGGGAATATTATTGCAATCAACAATTAATCCAAATGCGATTATGGCAGATTTCGCACAATATAAACCCCAGGTTATACCAGCGGTACCAAAGTTGTGGGAAATTTTCCGCAAAAAAATTATTGATGGCATAAAAGCCAAGAATAAGTGGGGTATTGTGTCGTTTGTTATGAACAACCAGAAATTGTTGCGCACCATTGGGGCTGGAAAATTGGTTGATAAAGTTTTGAATCAAATTCGTTCTGTGTTCGGTGGCCGTGCACGTCTTTTGGTTGCAGGTGGTGCGGCAACAAAACCAGAAGTTGAAAAATTCTATACCCAATTGGGTATGGCATTTGTCCAAGGATATGGTATGACTGAAACCGTTGGGCCAATTTGTTGTTCAAGACCACTTAAAAAACGCGTTCCATATGCGTTTGGTGCGCCAATGGGTGATACCGAAGTTCAAATTCGTGACAAAGACGAAAGTGGTATAGGTATGCTTTGGGTGCGTGGAAATCAAATTTTTAATGGTTATTTGAATAACGATGCTGCGAATGCAGAATCTTTTGACAAAGACGGATGGTTCTGTACAGGGGATTTGGTCTGGATGGATAAAAACGGTGAATTGCATTTTGCAGGTCGTAAAAAACAAGTGATTGTTTTGGACAGCGGTAAAAATGTTTATCCTGACGAATTAGAAGGATTGTTTATCGAAATCCCAGGTGTAAAAAGTGTTGCTGTTTTTGAACATGAAATTAACGATAAAACTGTTGCCTATGGCGTATTTTCTGTAGAAGAAGGTATGACAATGGAAAAATTAGCAGCAGAAATTATCAATAAAAACAAAAAAGTTGCAGCCTATAAATGGGTTACACATTTTGCAATGACAACTGATGATTTACCAGTGACAAGTACACAAAAAATCAAACACCATATTGTTCGTCAATGGTTAATCGATGATAAATATACACAAAGACATGATTAAAGGTAGGTTAAAAATGAATATGTATCAAAAATTAGAAAATGCTGTAAATCAATGGCCAGAAAATTTATTTTTGGTTCGTGAAAACATTACTTATTCTGAATTCTTGGAACAAGTACGTGAACGCGCAGCAAGCCTTAATAAACAAGGTATTAAACACGGGGATGTTGTTGGTGTGTTATCACACAATTTACCACAATTTCCATTAACGCTTTTTGCAATATGGTATTTGGGTGCAACAGCATTAATGTTGGACACAAATTTAACACCACTAGAATACGATAAAATGTGTGAAATTGCAGGATGCAAATTTGTTTGTGCAGAACCTTCGTTCTTTTATAAAACAGACAAATTTAAATTCTATGACATAACCAAAAAAGATAGCGGAATCGATTATGATTTGCGCCCATTCCCATCTGAATCAACAGATATTGCGACAATGTCATTTACATCTGGATCGACAGGTACACCAAAGGTTGTGCCGTTGACGCATTTCAATTTAACAGAATGTGCAAATTCACTGGAAGATATGTCTGAATATTTCCATTCTGGTGATGTGATGTATGGATTTTTGCCGCTTTATCATATATTCGGTTTTGCAATTGGTGTTTTGGCAACTGTTCATTATGGTGCATCTTTGGTTTTGCAACCAACAGTTAATCCAAAATATATTTTGGACGATTTTAAAAAGTTTCAACCACATATTATTCCTGCCGTTCCGCGTGTTTGGGAATTATTCCGTAATAAAATTGTCGATAACATGAAAGCCCAAGGTAAATGGCGTGTTGCATCATTTATTTTAAGAAATCAAAAAACATTGAAAGATATGGGGTTGGAATTCTTTGTTCGTAAAGTTCAAGAACCTTTGTTAAATGTTTTTGGTGGTCGTGCAAGATTGTTGATTGCCGGTGGTGCTGCTACAAAACCAGAAGTTGAAAATTTCTATGAATCACTTGGTTTGGCGTTTATCCAGGGGTATGGTTTAACAGAAACTGTGGGACCAATCTGTATTTCTAAGCCTACACCAAAAAGATTGGCTTATTCAGTAGGTGGCCCAATATCAAATAACGAAGTTGATATTCGCGACAAAGATGAAAATGGCGTTGGTGTGTTGTGGCTTCGTGGACACCAGGTTTTTGGTGGCTATATGAACAATGATGCAGTTAATGCCGAAGTCTTTGACCAAGATGGTTGGTTTAATACTGGGGATATGGTTTATATGGATAAAAACGGTGAATTACATTTTGCCGGCCGTAAAAAACAAGTAATTGTTTTGGACAGTGGTAAAAATGTTTATCCTGATGAATTGGAAGCACTTTATATCGAAATCGAAGGCGTTAAAAATGTAGCTGTCTTTGAACACAAGGTTGGCGATAAAACCGTATCTTATGGTGTATTCCAGGTTGAACCAGGTATGACAACCGAAAAATTATCCAAAGAAATCGCAGAACAAAATAAAAAGATTGCGTCCTATAAATGGGTAACCCATTTTGCAATCACAACGGAAGATTTACCAATGACCAGCACACAAAAGGTTAAACATCACCTTGTGCGCAAGAATTTGATTGATGGTAAATATCCAGATAGAAAAGAATAAAAGTAGATTACACAAACGAAGTGCAGTGTAATCGTTACGTTATACGCGCAGCCGGCACAAATTGTGCCGTGCGAGCAAAAAAATACCGCCCAAATGGGCGGTGTTTTTTTCTTTTTACTATTTCCCTAAACACAATCTTGAAAATGTTATATCGGCGATTTCAGATATTATTCCCCGCCCAGGGCGGGGTGGATTGCGTCAGCAAGACGGGGCGGGTTGGATTATTCATAAATTATCAATATTATGTTTTATCCAGATTAAGATATTTGACATGTCTTGTTTTACATCTTTGTCTGATATTCTTAGAACATGTATGCCCAAAGATTTCATATATTCATCGCGTTCTTTATCGTATTCGTATTTATCATCATGTGACCAACCATCAATTTCAATAACCATTTTCTTTTCGCGACAATAAAAATCTGCGATATAATTCCCAATTGGTTTTTGTCGTGTAAAACGCACACCTAATTTAGATTTTTGTAATTCTTGCCAAAGTAATACTTCGGACAAATTGCCAGCTTTGCGATTTGCGCGTGATAAAGATTTAAGTTGTTTGTTGTATGAATACATTTTTTCAACCCTCCCCGTCGCTTCGCGCCACCCCGCCCCGGGCGGGGAATTACTATTTCCCTAAACACAATCTTGAAAATGTGGCGTCGGCGATTTCAGATGTTGTTATTGTGCCTAATATTCTTCCAATCGCATCGGCGGCACGTCGTATGTGTTCGGCAAATATATCATAATTGCCATCGTATTTATTAACCGCGTTTTCCATTTCGTTAATTGCATCATTTAATAATTCGTATGTGCGTTCATTAATTGCAATTCGTGATTCAGAGCCTGCCATCAATTCGTGCATTTTATCTTTAATCGCATTTATTAATTCATCAAATCCGGTATTATTTTTTACCGATGTATAAATAACATCTTTTTTTGATGTATCGTTTAATAAATCAGATTTATTTATAACCGTAATTCCATCCGATTTTATTTCATTTGGAATATTGTTATAAACATATAAAACCAGATCAGCATTTTCAATTTCGTTATGTGTGCGTTCGATTCCAATCTTTTCAATTTCATCGGTCGCATCGCGAATCCCAGCTGTATCGGAAAGATTTATCAGATATCCATCAATATCTATTTGTGCGGATACAACATCACGTGTTGTGCCGGCAATATCGGAAACTATTGCACGATTTGATCCAACCAGTTTATTAAATATTGATGATTTGCCAACATTTGTTTCACCGACAAGGGCGATATTAAAACCATTTCTTATTGCGCGTGATGCACGATAACCATTTATGTTTTCGTGTAATTCATTTAATAAATCATGTGTTTTATTAATGATTTTTTTATCAATGTCCACCGGCAAATCGTCCGAATCATAATCCAGGATTGCCGCCGCATAGGCTGATATTTCAATCATTTGATTTCGCCAATTTGTGTAAATTTTTGCATCATTTCCGGTTAATGATTTTAAAGCGCTTTGACGCTGTTTATCGGTTTGGGCATCAAGCAACGCGATAAGTCCGTCAACATCGGTTAAATCCATTTTATTATTATAAAATGCACGGCGTGAAAATTCACCACGTGTTGCGATACGTGCATTAAATCCGCGTAAAAAATCAAAGATTTTATCAATAACCGCCGGTGCACCATGTGAATATATTTCAATTATATCGGTTCCAGTAAATGAATTAGGTCCTGCAAAAAAAGTCGCAACACATTGATCGATTAAGTCGCCATTGTTATCTTTGAAATTAGTAAAATATGCGTGCCGAACATCAAATTTATCTTTGTTTATAATGCGTTTAAAAAGTGATGATAAATCGTCCCCAGATACGCGTATAACCGCAACACCTGATTTTCCAGGCGCAGATGACAGGGCAAAAATCGTATCGTTATTATTCATAATTATTTACCGCTGATTTCTTTCAATGCCAATGGGACCAGTTTTGATACATCGGCACCTGGGTTTTGTGATACCAATTTTTGTGCCATATCGATAATATCCATACGGCGATATCCCAAAGATTCCAATGCTGCCAATAAATCGGGCAGGGCGCCCGCGTTAATATCACCACCAAAATCAAATGATGCGCCGCCCATTTTATTCTTTAATTCAACAATGATTTTTTCGGCAACCTTTTTACCAACACCTGGTGCAGTCGCAATAGTCTTGGCATCCCCGGTTGCGATTGCAGACATTAATGTATCTGTTTTTATTGTCCCCATAATTGCCAATGCAACCTTTGGTCCAACACCAGATACGGTTGTTAATTGATTAAACAGGTTTTGTCCGGCAATACTGGAAAACCCAAACAAACGGATAGAATCTTCGCGGACAACCGTTTCAATCCAAAGCGCGACTGTTGATTTTAATGACAATATTTCAGGCGTATATACTTTATATCCAACCGGCCCAGCCATTAAAATAACGAATCCGTCGCCAATATAATCAATTACACCTTGCAATTTTCCAATCATTTGTTATCCTTTTGGTGTAATTTTAATATAATTAAATCAAAAGGTCAAATATGAGTGGACACAGTAAATGGCACAACATCCAACACAAAAAAGGATTGGTTGATGCGGCACGCAGCGGTTTGTTTACAAAACTGGCACGTGAAATAACTATGGCGGCAAAATTGGGTGATAAAAATCCAGATAACAACCCAAGATTGCGTTTGGCAATTTTACAGGCACGCAAGGCTTCTATGCCTAACGATAACATTAAACGCGCAATTGAAAAGGCGTCGGGTACAAACACTGATAACTTTGTTGCCGTTCGTTACGAAGGCTATGGTCCAAATGCGGTTCCTGTTATTGTAGAAGCACTTACTGATAATCCGCGCCGCACGGTTCCTGAAATTCGTAATATTTTTGCCAAAAACGGTGGCAATATGGGCGAAGAAGGTTCTGTTGTATTCATGTTCTCGCATGTTGGTCAAATTATGTATCCTGCATCCATCGGTAAAACAGAAGACGAAATGATGGAATTGGTTATGGAAGTTGATGCAGATAACCTGGAAACATCTGAAGAAGGTTTTATCATCACAACAAAACCTGATAATTTCATGAATATTCAAAAGGCATTGGCTGATAAATTGGGCGAACCTGAAAATGCAGAAATCACATGGGTTCCAAATATGCCGGTCGATTTAGATGATGAAGCATACGCCAAAATTGAAAAATTGGTTGATGCGCTGGACGATAATGATGATGTTCAGAAAGTGTTCACAGCCGCGGCATAATCAGTGTGCTGTTAATATAAAAAACACCGGCATTTGCCGGTATTTTTTTTAACCAAAATCTTTTATTGATTTGCAGGTTTTTGTTGTGCCTGTCTTTGTTCGTATAATTGTGCGAAATCAACAGGTTGCATTACGAATGCAGGAAATCCTGATTCGGCGGTCAATCTTGTAACCATTGCGCGAACAGATGGGAACAATAATGTCGGGACATCAATCAATAATGTTCTCTTTTTTGTTTCTTCGTCTTTTTCTTCGTATTGAACCATTCCTGTGTATGTTGATTCAATCAAGAAAATGCTTTTGTCGCCTTGTTCTAATTTAGAATGAACCTTGGTAATCAAATCGACCATGTAAAGGTTGTTTTCTGCGCCCTTGATATTAATATCGATGTTAATTTCTATTTTTGCCTGGGAATTTTCTTGTTTAAAGAATAATTCTGGGACATTTGGGCTTTCAAATGATATGTCTTTTAAGAATTGAGATATAATATTAAACTTTGGCATTACGATTGCTCCTTTTTTTATCCATCGTTTTATGATAATATAGCATTAAGAAACGATTTTTACAAGTGGGGGGAATGTTAAAATGTTATTATTTAATAAATTTGTGCGTTTTTGCGGTTTTATTATGATTCTTGGGGTGGCGGGATGTGATTTGTCCGCACCAACACATGTTGGGGATGATTCCAAGATTCCATCTAATTTAACCGCCGTATCTTATGCGGCATTGCCTGGTTGGCGTGATGACGATGTCAGATATGCTCTGCAGGCATTCCGTAATACTTGTAAAGCAAAGATTCAATATTCTGGTGCCGTAATCCCGGATCCAGAATTATTGCGTGAAAAATGCAATATGTTACCAAGCGCATCTGCGGATGTAAAAACTGTGCGCGCATGGTTTGAATCACATTTCCAACCATACCAGGTTTACAATGAAAAAGGCGGTAAAACCGGAACTTATACCGGATATTATTCGCCTGTGATAGACGGTTGCAGAACGCGCAGTGCCCAATGCAACGAACCAATTATGGGTGTGCCAATTAATGGCGCCAATTACAAAGGTGTTTCAAAGCGCGATATTGTTAACAAAAAAATAGGTCGTGTTCTTTATTGGGCAAATATCGTAGATGTGCAAAATCTGCAAATCCAAGGCAGTGGTATGTTAAAATTGGAAGATGGTTCAATGGTTAAACTTAATTTTGCAGCAGTGAACGATATGCCGTTTAAATCAATTGGCGCACAATTACAAGAACGTGGAATTAAACCAGCCGGTGGGTATAGTGCAGATGCGGTTTGGTCGCATTTAAAACAAAATCCAACATTGGCAAAAGAAGTAATCTATAATAATCCGCGCTATGTTTATTTTTATGAAACACCGCAACACAGTGTTATCGGAAAATTGGGAACACCACTTTCTAAAATTCGCAGTGTTGCCATGGATGACAGTATTTATACATTGGGATTACCGGTATATATAAATACTTCATTATCTGACGGGCGCAGTTTTAATCGTTTAATGATTGCCCAAGATACGGGTGGTGCAATAAGGGGATGGATACGCGCAGACATATTCTTTGGATCTGGGGACGAAGCTTACCGTGTTGCACACGGACAACACGCCCAGGGTCAAATGTTTATCCTTATGCCAAAGGAATATACATATGTCAAACCAAGATAAAAAGATAAATCTTGATATCAGAAAATCGCGTCCACAAACATTGGCTGCGGCGTTTGGCGGGTTAATGGAAATGTTTGGCGGGCGAAATTCGGATGCGGATTTGGCAAATAATTGGAATAAAATAGTTAGCGATGATATTTCAAAAATATCAAATGTTGTCGCAATCAAACTTTCGCGGGATAAAAAGTTTAATATTGTGTTGCGACCTGTGTCGCCTGCTTTTGCGCTGGAATTGTCATACAAGGTTGATGAAATAAAGACATCTGTTGATAAATATTATGGGCGTGATGCGGTTGGTAAAATAACGATACGGAAATAAAAAAATGAGACGAATAATTGGTATTGATCCGGGACTTTTACATACAGGTTGGTCAATCATAGATATCGCAGGTGGTGTGCGTAAATATATTGCCAGTGGTGTTATTTTGCCACCAACAAAATTACCTTTTTCTGAAAGGCTGGCTTTTATATTTAATGGTGTTAACGAATTGTGCAAACAATTTAATCCAACAGAATGCAGTATCGAAGTTATTTTTGTTAATAAAAATGGAAAAACAACTTTGTTGTTGGGGCATGCGCGTGCGGCTGCTATAACGGCTGTCGCGATTAATAATATCCCGGTGTTTGAATACGAACCTAACAAGGTTAAAAAGGCTTTAACTGGTGTGGGGCATGCGGATAAAGATCAAATATATAAAATGTTATCCATATTATTACCAACGGCACATCCAAAAACACCGGATGAAAGTGATGCAATTGCGATTGCGTTAACACATGCGAATACATCACGTTTTGGT
>CALYRP010000003.1 GCA_945483255.1 uncultured Pseudomonadota bacterium | reverse complement strand
CTGCGACATACCTGCCTTTTTACGAATTGATTTTAATTTTTCTGCAAATGTCATCGTGTATTGTGTTGCAGACCAAAGTGATGCAGCCAATGCAAACCACAAACCAAATATACCAATTTTTGGTAATGCATAAATCAAATAAAATACGAACCGGCTTGATGTGTTTGGTGTGACTGATGCAAATATTGCAAACCACAAAAGTAGCGCAGCAATCGCAATCATTTGAATTGTTGTTTTAATTTTTCCCATTGAAAAACGAGCCTTTGGTACAGGCATTTCTATTTTTTGTGTTCCTAAAAATTCACGCAGACCACTGATATATAATTCACGTGCAATCATAAATACCACAGGAATAACGATATACCAAACAGGTCCCATCAATGCCAACATAATTAATGTATTACATACCAGCAATTTATCGCCAATATGATCTAATACACCGCCCAGTTTTGAACAACAATTATATTTTCTTGCCAAGAAACCATCAAACCAATCTGATATAGAACCAAGTGCAAATAATACAAATGTTATGATTGGCCAATTTGCCATAATCGTAAATATTATCGCAAAAGCAGACGCTATGCGAAATGCTGATAAAAAGTTAACAAATGCTTTCATGTTTTTTCTCCTTTGTTGATGATAGTATTATAACATTTCTGAATGGAAATAGGCATATATTTTTTCTGCCGCGTTTTTTCCAAGATCTGGCACACGCATAAGTGCTTTTATATCTGCATCCATTATTGCATGGACAGAACCAAAATGTTGTAATAATTGTTTCTTGCGTTTTGGGCCGATTCCTTCAATAGAGTCAAGGACTGATGCCGTCAATTGTTTTGCGCGAACGCTTCTATGATATGTGATAACGAATCTGTGTGCTTCATCACGGACAGCGCGCAGCATTAAAAACAGTGGTGAATCTTTCGGCAATGTTCTGTTTTCTGTCCCATCTGGCATAATGAAATGTTCGTCACCATTTCGTACTTCGCCTTTGGCAACACCAAGAATCGGGATGCGACCATTTGATACTTTGTTGGCGATATTCCATTGGGCCGGTCCACCATCAACAATAATTAAATCAAGTTTAGGTCCATCATTAATTGCACGTGTAACAAATTCTTCCATCATTGCAATATCGTTACCAGCACGTTGCATTTCACGTAATTTAAAATGTCGGTAAGATGATTTTATAAAACCATCATGACCAAATGCAATCATTGCGCCAACAGGCTGTTTACCAAATAAATGTGAATTATCAAATACACCGACACAATCAACTTTTATGCCAAGCCAATTTTCCAATTCTGTCACATTTTTATCCCATTGTAAATTTGGTGTATACGACGGATTCTGTCGTGTACCACGATTTGTTGTTTGTGTTAATGCTGATATTTTATCACGTATTAATGCGGCATTTTCAAAATCCATTTTATCCGAAAAATCATGCATCATTTTTGTTAAATCTAAAATGATTGGTTCGCTGTCCCCGGTTAAAATTCTGCGTGCTAATTGAACGTTTTTGTCATAATCTGTTTGTGGAACACAACAAGGTCCACTGCATCGACCAATTTGATATAATAAGCAAGGTCGTGATCTGTTTTTCATAAATGTATCATTACATGTTCGTAATTTACAAACGCGTTGAATTGTTTTTATTGTATCGTTCAAAGCATAAACAGATGGATATGGACCAAAAACATCTTTTTTTTGTGAAATCTTTCCACGAAATTTTAAAAGACGTGGGAATTCGTGTTTTGTTAATGCCAACATGGGGTACATTTTTCCATCTGTTAACATAACATTGTATTTAGGTTTTAATGTTTTTATAAGCTTTTGTTCCAATATTAAGGCATCGTTTTCTGTGCGTGTAATTTCCCATTCAACACGTTGAACAAGCGTGCGCATAACCTGTTTATGATTTTCAAGTTTAGAAATATCAATATACTGACGCAATCGGTTTAACAAATTTTTTGCTTTGCCAACATACAGCAAATTACCGTCCCTGTCATACATTTTATATATTCCGGGTGACAAAGGTGCGTTTTCGATTAAGTCTTTAAATTGAATCTTCATAATAAATATGATATTATAAAATATATAAAAATCAAATAGAGGTATAATTATGAGACAAGAATCTGGTCGTTCAATGATAGAAATGGTCGGCGTGTTGGCAATTATGGGCATGTTGACTGCTGGGGCATTTGTTTTGATATCGCTTGGTATCAACAGGCAAAAACAAGCACGTGTAATGGATGATGTTGTAACCATAGTTTCTGGCGTTCGTGGGCTTTTGGGGGATTATGACGATTTCTCAAATATTGATAATTCAACGATTTTCAGTGCCATGTCGGTAAGCAATAAAAACCCATATGGCGGAACATATGAATTGGCTGTAAATCCATCTAATTCACGTCAGTTTATTGTCCGTATAAATGGTCTTAATAAATCTGATTGCGAAGCATTGGTTACAAAGGCATGGACTGATTCTGTTGGATATCTGTCTTCTAATCACAAAGAAAGTGGCGCAACAGGCAATTGTGCTGATGGTAATGCAAATGTTGTGTCTATTGTTTATGGCGAATAAATGGCTGAATTTATAACTATTTCAGAATCAGAATCAGGAACGCGTTTGTTGCGTTGGTTTGTTCGACATTTTCCTGGTATGTTGCAACGTGATTTTTATAAACTTTGTCGTGGTGGACAAATAAGAATAAATTCTTCGCGGTGCAAAGGGATGGAAATTTTAAATACTGGTGATATTGTTCGTGTGCCCCCAACGATGCAATCTTATAAAAATGTAAAAAAGACAGAAAACGGTGAAAAGTTTTCTTTGGCAGATTTAGAAAAATTAAGAAATTGTATAATTCATGATGATGCCGATATCGTTGTATTTAACAAGCCGGCAGGTCTTGCGGTGCAGGGCGGGACTGGTATAAAAAAATCTATAGATAAAATGGCAATCGCGCTTTTCCCGTATGACAAAATATCATTGGTTCACCGAATCGATAAGGAAACAAGTGGTTTGTTGATTGTCGCAAAAAATCAAAAGGCAGCCCAAGATTTATCTTCGCAATTTCAAAATAAAACCGCACACAAAGAATATCTGGCATTGTTGCAGGGTAATATTGTCCATAAATCAGGGGTAATAGATAACTATGTTGCCAAAGGTGGTGTTTTCGAAAATGCGGACGATGTTCCAAAAGAAATATCTGCACAGCGCGCGATAACAGAATATAAAGTTTTAGGTGAAGCAGCTGGTGTTTTAAGTTGGGTTTTGTTTTCTCCAAAAACTGGGCGTACACATCAATTAAGATTACATAGCGCATTTTCATTACATGCGCCAATTGTAGGAGATGATTTGTACAGTAACAGAAATAATAGATTAGATGGAATTTTAGATTCTTTTATACCGATGCAAAAGTTGTTTTTGTTTGCATATCGCATAACTTTCAGACATCCTGGTTCTGGTAAAATGATGACATTGCAGGCTGTTGTTCCAGATTTTATGCAATCTGTTATAAAGTTTTTGGAATTAAAATTACCATAAGGGGTTAAAGATATGTTTTTATATGCTTTTTATAGAAGATATCTTTGGGTGCTAAGAATTATAGCCTTGTTCTTTATGGGATTAATTGTTGCAATTGGTGTTGCTTTGTCCCAGGTTGATTTAGAATCTTTGCGTGGAAATATTTTATCGATTTTGCGCGAAAGCAGTAATATGCCTGTTGAAATTGACGGGAAAATTTCATGGCATTTTTCTTTGCGTCCAGAAATAGAATTGAATGATATTCGTATTCCAAATGCAGAATGGGCAAAAAATAAAAATATGTTCAGTGCAAAAAAAATAGATGTGCGTTTGGATTTATTATCTTTGTTAAAATCGCATCCTGTTATTCGTCATATAACAATTTATGATGCAAAAATAGCAATTGAAAAAAATGAAAATGGTGAAAATTCTATTGTATTTAATAAATCACAAACGTCAGAGAAATCACCGGATACAGAAAAAAAAGAAATCGCAAAATATCCTGTGAAACAATTGCCGTTTGGCGGAATGGATATTGAAAAAGTATCTGTTAATTTATATGGTGATAAATATGAATTATCAAGTTTCGGTATAAGTAATTACATGCGTAACGATAATCGTGAATTCAGTGGTTGGGTAAAACCATATAATACAAATCTGCCGTTTGTAGTGCAATTTTCAGAATATAATACAGAACGCAAAATATATCCTGTGCGAATCGCATTTGCAACAGGTGCACAACCTTTGATTGCAGATATTGCATTAGAAGGGACAAGCAAGATGCCAATTGATTTTATTTTACGTGGCGAAATACCGAATCTTAAAAAATCAGGAAAATGGTTCAATGTTGATATGGTAAATTTACCAAATTTAAAAATTAACATTGCTGGCGGTATAGACAGAAAAAAAGTTTCTTTTAGAAAATCTTCAATATCATTAAATGGTTCGTATGTTAATTTTTCTGGAACATACGATTGGTCGAAAAGTGTACCGGTCTTAAAAGCCAAAATTTCATCAGATATGATAAATTTATATAAATCTTTTCCTGAATGGTATGGTGTTGGCAAAGAATGGATACATCCAGACAGGGAATTAAATGTATTCAAAGACATCCCGTTGTTCGGTGAATTTTTATATAACATGGATGCAGAAGTTGATGTTAATTTGAAACATTTTATCGTTTACAGAAGATTGGATTTAGCGAATCTTGATGCAAAAATAAGAATAAAAAATCATACGGGGCGTGTTGATGCCAATCTTGTTATTGGGGACGGAAAAACAGATTTGGTGTTATTGACAGATATTTATGAAAATGGTTTTTATGATGCCACCTTGGCGGCAACAGGAAATAAAATTTATGTTGGTGAAATAATAGACCAGGTTGATGTCAAAGATATTATTTCTGGTTTACCAGTGAACATAAACCTTTATGTAAAAGCACGTGGTAAAAATATGTCAGAAATAATGCAAACAATAACTGGACCTGTGTTGGTATATTCTGTGGACAAAGGTTTTGCACATGCTGATTTGGTTGCATATATGTATGGCGGAGATTTCCTTACAACGTTGCGACACAGCGTAGAAGATATGTTCACAGGTAATAAGCGTGATATGATACAAATAAGCAGTGCAGTCGTAAACGTAATATTAAGGGATGGTTTAATAGTAACACAAAACGGCGTGGCTGTTGAATCCAAGGTGATAAATTTGCGCTTGGCAGGAAGTCTTGATTTAGGTAAAGAAAATATCCAATTGTCGTTGGCTACTGTTCCTGTCAGGGGAATAAAGTTGTCATTGTCTGGGAATCTTGTTAACGCATTACAAATAACAGGAAATTTGGCCGAACCTAATTTTAAAATCAGTGGTGCCGCTGTCGCTGGCAAGGTTGGTTCTGCGGTTGGTATTGGGTTGTTGCTGTCTCCTTTAACAGGAGGATTAAGCCTGGCGGGTGGATTAATTGCAGGTGTTTTGGCGGGCGATTTATTAGAAGGATGGTTGGCGGACGAACATCCATCAAAAACAGCCAAGAAAATAGGTGCCCCGTTAAAACGTGAAGATCCTGATTGGATGCGGCAACCGGTCGAAATATTATCCAGTTCATTATTTGATATAAAGGAATAAAAATGTTTAGTTGGTTAAATATTATTCAGGTTTTAATAATTGCATTAGTTGTATATGTATTTTATATCAGTTTCATAAAAAATACTTCTTCTGAAAAATTGGTTCGTGGTTTGTTTGGACTTGGATTAATTTGGGCTTTCAGTTTCTTGTTGCCGATGATGCATCTATATTTACTGGGGCGTTTTTTGCATTGGTTGGCGTTGTTTATGTCTGTTGCGTTGATTGTTATTTTTCAACCAGAATTGCGCAAGTTTTTGGCGTTAATGGGAAATATAAAAGGCTGGAAAAATATAATTTATGCGTTTGAAAAAGATGTTAATAAATCATCCGCCAGACAAAAAAGCATAGATGAAATAATTAAAGCTGTTTCTTATATGTCTGAAAAACATACTGGGGCTTTGATTGTTTTTCCAGAAGATATTGATGACGGCGTTATCGAAAGAATGGGAACAAAAATAGATGCGATTATATCCAGTGAATTATTATTAACGATATTCTTTAACAAGACACCGTTACATGATGGGGCTGTTATAATTGCAGATAATAAAATCAAATATGCTGGTGCAATATTGCCTGTATCGCAAACGCAATTACAATGGAAATATGGTACGCGTCATCGTGCGGCATTGGGGATGTCTGAAATGTCAAAAGCCACAGTTTTAGTCGTATCCGAAGAAACAGGTGATATATCGTTTGCTGAAAAAGGTAATATCAAAAAATATGATGATATTAAAAAAGTAAAAAATAAATTGGAAAAAATATTGATAAAATAATTTGATAAAAAACTGTTTTGTCAAAATAAAATAAAATTCCTTTTTGTTAAGATTTGCTCTTGCACCGAATCGGTGTTTTTTGGTACACTTTAACCAAGTAAATTAATAAATAAGAAAGAACAGGAGCAAATTATGGAATTTTCGGTATTTCGTCAGGTTTTAATACGTGCGCTGGGGCATATGCAATCGATTGTTGAAAAACGTGCAACTTTGCCTATATTGGTTAATGTTAAAATCGAAGTGGCAGATGATTTGATTTTATCTGCGACAAATGTTGATTTGGAATTGGTTGAACATGTTGCAGCCGATATTACATTGGCTGGAAAAACAACTGTGCCGGTTCAAATGTTATACGATATTGTACGTAAATTACCAGATGATGCGGAAATCAATTTCAAACAATCTGGTGATCAATTGGTTGTGTCCAGCGGACGCGCGGTATTCCATTTGCCAACATTGCCAGCGGAAAATTTCCCAGCGATGGCCGGTGGAAATCTTAGTACTAAATTCCAAATGACAACTGGTGATTTGGCTCATTTAATCAATCAAACAAAATTTGCGATTCCAACAGATGATGTTCGTTATCATCTTGGTGGTATTTATTTCCATATTTCCGAAGATACAGGTAAATTAACAGCTGTTGCAACAGATGCACAAAGAATGGCTTTGTGTGCAATTGCTGCACCAAACGGAACAAATGGTATGCCATCTGTTATTATTCCAAGACGCGTTATTGGTGAATTGTCTAAACTATTGGAAGATGCCAATGTAGATGATGTTTTGGTTGAATTGTCTGATACCAAGGCGCGTTTCACAGTTGGGGCTGCAACATTAACAAGTAAATTGGTCGATGCACAATATCCGAATTATCGTGTTGTTATTCCAAAGGGTAATGACAAGATTGCAATTTTGGATAGAAAGCAATTCGTTAATGCTGTTGACTTGGTTTCTGTGGCCAGTGTTGATAAAACAAAATCTGTTCAATTGGCATTTTCAATGAACAAATTGATAATCAGTGCATCCAGCCCAGATGCTGGGACTGCAACCCAAGAATTAGATGTGGAATATAATGGTGATGCAACATTTACTATTAATTTCAATGTTAAATTCTTGTTGGATGTAGCAGGCCAGGTCGAAGGTGATAAATTCCAAATGGAAATGCAAGAACCTTTGTCGCCAACGATTATGAAATCTACTGAAAAAGATACAGATGCATTGTTCGTTTTAATGCCGATGCGTATGTAAAAAAATAAAAATTAAAAAAGTCCGCCATAATGGCGGATTTTTTGTTGCGAATACGCAAAGTTTATTATATTCTTATCTCGTAAATAAAAAAACAAGGGGTAAACAAATGGCTTCTTTTATAGCAAATGATATGCGTGTGGGTTGGGTTATTTCCCACAATGGAAAACGTTATTCGGTAACATCTATTACCAAGGTAAAACCAGGCAAGGGCGGCGCTTTTGTTCAAGCCGACCTGCGTGATATTGATTCTGGCAACAAAGGTGGTGATCGTTGGCGCGCAGAAGATAAAGTTGAAAAATTGATGGTCGAAGATATCGAATGTCAATATTTGTATTCTGATGGTACAGATGCGTTCTTTATGAATTTGACAGATTACGAACAATTCACAATGCCAAACGAATCATTGGGCGAACAAATGAAATTCTTGGCGCCTGAAATGTTGGTAAAGGCTAACTTTGTCGAAGGTCATCCTGTTTCTATCACATTGCCAAAAACAGTTGTCGCAACGGTTGAAGAAACAGAACCTGCATTAAAAGGTCAAACTGCAACCAGCAGCGGTGGTAAACCTGCAATTTTGGATAATGGTGTTCGTGTTCAGGTTCCAACTTTCATTGAACAGGGTGAAAAAATTGTCGTTAACACTGAAACATTGGAATATGTTGAACGTGCAAAATAAATAAAAGAATTATAACAACACATCTGCTTGTTGTTATTGCGTTCATGCAGGTATGCTACACTTCACTTGATAACAACGGCGCACATCGCGCCGTTCTAATTTTTTTTAACAAGATACAGTAAAACCGCCGTAAAGGCGGTTTTTTATATTTTAAATTTTATATCCTGATCCCATAATATTTTGTATTTCATCAATACAATTTTTTGTTATTTCTTTTTTTGCTTCGCCAAGATATACACGTGGGTCAAAAACAGATTTGTTTGTTGATAATGTTTTACGAACAGATGCGGTAAATGCGAAACGTGAATCTGAATCAATGTTAACTTTTGCAATATGCAAAGATATCGCATGTCTTATTTGTGCAGGGGAAATTCCGCGTGCACTGTTTATATCGCCACCGTATTTGTTTATTTGCTTAACATATTTTTGTGGGATTGTTGATGCACCATGTAAAACCAGTGGGGTTTTCGGAATTTCTTTGGCGATTTGTTCCAAAATATCAAAACGCAATGATTCGTTTGCACTTTTTCTTTTATATGCGCCATGTGATGTTCCAATCGCGACCGCCAACGAATCGGTTTTTGTTTGTCTTACAAAATCTTTAACAACAGAAGGATCTGTGTATGAACAAGATGATGATTTTGTATTTTCATCTTCGATTCCGGACAATACGCCAAGTTCTGTTTCAAGTGATATATTAAATTTGTGGACATAATCAGCAATGCGGCGCGATTCGGCAATGTTTTGTTCCAATGGTAAAGATGCACCGTCAAACATAACAGATGAAAAGCCCATATCGCACGCGCGTTTGCATATTTCAAAACTGTGCCCATGATCCAGGTGCAATGCAATTTGACCGCGTTTATATTTTGCGCCCGCTATCATGCCCATTAATATATCTGGGGACATATATTCCAATGCTGTTTCTGATACGGCCAATATGATTGGGCTTTGTGTTATAGATGCGGCATCTAATATTGCAGTTAATGTTTCCATATTATAAAAATTAAAAGCCGGCACAGCGTATCCATCATTCATTGCCCGTTTAAGTAATGTGTTTGTATTGGCCAATAAAAAATCAGAATAGTGCATAATTTCCCCCTTGTGTTCATATTATACCACAAAATGCATGTTTTTAATTTTTTTATATAAAATTTGACAACCAAAAAATTTGTGCAACAATTTGAATATCCGAATCGGAATAACAAACAAAGGAAAACATAATGAAAAAAGTTATTTTGTCTTTATTGGGTTTAACATTAATCGCCGGATGTTCTGGATATGATTCTTACAAAACAAACGTTCGTTATCGTCAAAAAGGTAAAGATTGCGTTTATTACTACAATGAAAAAGGTAAAAAATTCAATGATGAAATTCGTTCTTTGAAAGATGCCAAGAAAGTAGTTTATCGTAATGTAAGATGCGAAGATTTGTATGGCAATGATACATATGGTTATACAGAACGCAACGACAGAAAAGCTATTATCCCGGTATATGTCGAAGAAAAACCAGCAGTAACACCATGTGGTTGCAATAAATGCGGCAAAAAACAAGTCTTGAAAAGTAGATATGTTATTGTTCCTGCATATAATGGTTAATATGAAAAGTTGAATTTAAAGCGTCATTGAAAAATGGCGCTTTTTTTATTTGGTAATATGTTTTTTTTATGATAAAATATTATGAAAGAAAGGAGTTTTTAAATGAAAAAGATTATGAATAAAATCAATTTTGCAATAATTGGATTGATGGTTTCTGTGCCAGCGTTTGCTGCAGGGAATGAAGGTATGTGCAATGCAATTAAACAATTAGGCAGCGTATTCAATTTATTGCGAACAATGGCTTTTATTGGTGCGGCATTCTATATTGCAGGATGGGCATGGGGATATATTTCCAAAGGTGAAGCAAAAATGGACGATATTAAAACAAAAGGCCAGGGTTTGTTGGTTGGTTTTGCATTGTTGTTCATGGTTGGCGTTTTGTTGTCTTTCATTATGTCTGCAACAGGGGCCAAGGTTATCGGTTGCGAAAACGAAATTATCCATTTTGGTCAATAATAAAAACTATATAAAAAAATACCGCCCAGATGGGCGGTATTTTTTATCTTTGTTGTTCCAAAGATAATGGGAAATATTGTTCCCAGAATTTTTTGCGTTCTTTGCGAACACGGGCAACGATTTTATAAGAATCTTCGTTTGTTAATTCTGATTCTGGTTTTGTTCCATATTGTGCGAAACGTGCGCGTGTAAACAAACCAATATTGCGAACAGATTCCAATACTTCGTTTATAGAATAATAGTTTTGGTTACAAAATTTCGTTTCGATTTCTTGTAACATAGAACTTATCAAATTAAATGTGCGTGGGTGCATATAATTAATCGGTGAAGATTTAAGGTTGTATCTGTCGTTTAATATTTGCATGTCGCGAACCCCATATAATGCACACCAAAGTGCGGACCATGCTTCTGCAAAAGATGTTTGTCTGGCGCCATAGGCACGATTTACGATTGCTGATAACAAATTGCTGGTTCCGGAAATTTGGGATCGTATTTGTTCAAATTTTATTTGTGAAATAGTGTCATGTAATGAATCTGATGTCTGGTTTGGGTACATAAAAAATGCTTGTTGTATGCTGTATCCTGGTCTTTGTCTGAATAAATATTCGCATGCAACGCGGCTTAAGTGTTGGTTGGTGCCGTTTTTTATTGTTTGTATAGTATTTGTTTCGGGAAAATATACATTGTATGTTTCTTTAATATTTAAAATATGGATTGGTCTTGTTTCTAAGGCAGCAAAATCTGGTATTGTATCGATAATTAAATCGTTCATTTTGTTTATGGCAGATTGGGATACAGGGCGTCCGATATCAAATACGGATGGGTATAATATTGCCAAATCTGACAAACGCCAATATTCTGTTTTGTCTTTTTCATCAAAGATGCTTTTACTTGGTTTTATGCATCTTTGTCGCAAAGATTGAAAAATTAAATCTTCATTTGATGGGTATTGTTGTGACATTTTTAATCCTTTTTTGATTCATCAATATTAGCCAAAGAAAACAGTACAGATGATATTAATGATTGATAGGGCACATGTTGTGCATCTGCCAGTTCTTTGATTTTTTCCAATATTTGATGTGGAATTCGCATGTTTATCACGCAATCAGATTTGTTAAAGGCACGATAAGCCGCGTATTCCCTTAACAAAGATTCAATATTCATTACGAATAATTGTTGCATTACATTTGGCATAGACCAACTCCTATACATCAGTGATTACAAGCAACTATACTACTGTATTTACAAATGTCAATACATTTATATATACGGCCGTAATGGCAGAAATATAGGCGTTTGTGTTGATTTTTGTATTGTTGCGATTTTTTTGATTTTTTATATTTGTGTGCTAAAATCCTTTTGCTATGATTCTATAAATAAAAAGGAAAGGACATATTTATGCGCAGATTATTATCGTTTATGATGGTTGTTTTTTCGTGTGCGTTCATATCAAATGCACGCGGGGAATTGCATGTAGATATCGTTGCTGGCGGTGTTGATCCGACATCAATCGCAGTTCAAAAATTTGAAACAATCGGCAAGGTGTCTTCAAGTGATGCAAAAATGTTACGCGAAGTTGTTGAAAACGATTTAAAAAGAACAGGACTTTTTAGAATCGTGAATCATAACGCTTTGCCTGAATTTGTAAAAATGAATGACATGCCTAATTTTAAAAGTTGGAAAGCGATAAAAACACAGGCTTTGGTCCAGGCAAGTTTACAACCAGATGGCAAAGATAATTATAAATTGGAATTTTATCTTTGGGATGTTAATGGTGAAGAACAGATAGAAGCACAAAGTTTAATTGCATCCAAAAAATCGGTGCGCCGTTTGGCTCATATTATGGCGGATGCAATATATGAAAGACTGACTGGTGAAATCGGATATTTTGATACACAAATCGTATTTATTGCAGAAACCGGTCCGGTTGATAAACGTGTAAAACGTATGGCGATTATGGACCAAGACGGATATGGTATGCGTTATTTGTCTGATAAAAAAACTTTTGTTATGTCACCACATTTTTCACCAAACATGTCCAGTGTTGTATTTCTGTCATACCGTAATGATGACCCAATGGTTTGGGTATTAGATTTAGAAACTGGCGATCAGACAAAATTGGGTAATTTTGGTGGGATGAGTTTCGCACCGCGTTTTTCACCTGATGGAAATCGTGTTGCTTTATCTTTGGTTAAAAATGGTATAACAAATATATATGAATATGATATAGCCAACCAATCACTTAAACAATTGACATTTGGGAAACATATTGATACCAGTCCATCTTATTCGCCAGATGGGCGTTATATGGCATTTAATTCAGATTCTTCTGGTTCACAACAAATTCACGTACTTGATTTGAATACGGGAAAACAAAAACGTATTACTTTTGGGGCGGGGCGTTATGCTACACCTGCATGGTCGCCTGATGGAAATTATATTGCATTTACAAAAATGGCAGATAATACATTTTATATTGGTATTATGAATTCAGAAGGCAGACACGAAAAAATATTGGCTGGCGGTTGGTACATGGAAGCACCATCTTGGGCCCCGGGTTCACGTCGCGTTGTTTATTATGAAACAGAACAGGCTGCGGACGGTGAAGAACGTATCAGTCATATTCGCAGTGTTGATATAACCGGTCAGAATATCTATGATATTGAATTAGATGATAAAATAAATGGGGTTGAACCGACATGGTCGCCTAAATTGCCATAATGAAAAAAATATTGTGTTTGTTTTGTCTGGCATCGATTTGTCAAAATTGTTTGGCAACACCTGTTCGTGTTACATATATTGTTGATGGTGATACATTTGTTGGTGATGTGCTTTTGAAAGATGAAACAGAAGTTTTGTCGGTCAAAGTTCGTATCCGCAATGTTGATACCCCAGAATTACACGGTAATTGTGAATCTGAAATAAGACGCGCAGAATATGCAAAACAGCGTCTTGAAGAATTGATTCCAATAAATTCGATTGTTGAAATCAAGAATATTAAAAACGATAAATATGCAGGTCGTATAGATGCTAATGTTTATGATTCTGCGGAACGTGATGTCGGATTGGTTTTGGTAAAAGAAAAAGTAGGCCGTGCGTATAACGGTGAAAAACGAAAATCTTGGTGCGATTAATATTTATGCACTGTGTTTGTTTATTGCAGCGCTTATTTCATCCAATGTTGCGGATGATGGTAATTCTTGTTCAAAATAAAGATGTGTTGTTCCTGGTTTGATTTTTCCGTACTTTGGCCAATATAATCCAGTATCTGTTCCAACCGGCATAATCGGCAATTTTAAATGCGCGGCCAAAAACAGTAAACCGCGTTTCAATTGCGGACGTTCGCCAGGGGCAACACGTGTTCCTTCGGGAAAGATAATTAATGTCATTCCTTTCATAATATTTTTTGTTACCCTGTTTGCCAGTACATTCATATTTGTTGCACCACGCGCACGATTCACACCTATTAATCCAATACGCCAAAACGCCCAACCATAAATTGGAATCCATAATAATTCACGTTTCATTATAAAAAATGCATTTGGAATATGTGTAACTAGAATCAATATTTCCAACATGGACATATGTTTTGATGCGATAATTGCACGACCATCCAATCGTTGATTTATGTTGTGTTTGAACGGTATGCCATCTTCGTTATTAGACGGATAGTGTATTTGATATTTTATACCAGCGACAGTTTTGGTAAAAAACAATGCCCCCCATGCATCTGCCAGAATAAATTTTCGTTCTAATTTTGAAGATATTAAACCGACAAGTAATAATGGCATCCATGCCAAGAACCATACAAAAACAACAAATTCAAAAATGAGTGTGCGTAACATTTTTAACTTTCCTTTATACCAAATAATGTTGCGATGTATTTTATGTATTCAATTGCCCAACGTTTTAAACGTTGTGGTGCCGACATACCATTCAAAGATGCAGGACACGCGATAATGTCTGTTTCTGGTAATGTTGTTCGTAATAAATACATGGCACGATTCATATGGTCTTCGGTTGTGACAATAACAATACGGTTTAAATTTTTCTCGTTAACAATTTTTCTTATTGCCAATGCGTTTTGGTATGTTGATTTAGATGCTGATTCAATATTTACATGGACATGATTTGGAACAACCGTTGCCCCGGCACCAATTATGTAAAGATTCCCATAACGCAACGAATCAAGTTTTTTTATCGCATATGGGATACGGCGTGCATCACCTGTTAATACAAATATATTATCATTTTGATTTAATGTTTCGCATCTTAGTGGGGTCATTGATTTAAACATTATTCCACCAAACACAAATAAAATAATCAATAACAAAGATAAAGGAATATATTTCATTAGTTTTCTGATAATATTTTAAATGTTGTTTTCTTTGTTATATAAACCGAAAATATAACAATCATGATTGGCAATAATATCAACATAAACCAATTTGCCGCAGATAACGACAATGTTGCCATTAATCCAACGCGTGCAGAATGTGCCGTTGATAATATCATTAAAAGAATAGGAATCGCAGAAACGAAACCAATTGTACATGCAATTATTGCGATTTTTGCAACAATGATTTGCATTTGTGTCGCGATAAATTTATCAGTTGCGCCAATTTGGTTTAATATTTCTAATTCGTGTTTGTGTAACATTGCAATATTACGTGATATGTATGATATACATACGCCAATTGACAATAACATTAAAACCAACACTAGCATTGTTATAGATACCAGTTTCCATCCGGCATATATAGATGTTTTTAGTGCAGATGTATGGGTTAAAAACTTTGCACGCGGGGAAATTTTTCCACGCATAAATGCCATATCTGATGATTTTTTTAATTTTATTTCATACATAACAGGTAAATAGTTATTTATTTTTGCACCACTTGAAATCCATGGTTGCATCATGCGTTCCATTTCAGATTTTGATATTTCTTGAATGTTATCTAATCTGTCTGAATTTTCTTCGAAAACTTTTTTGATGTAATTTGTGTTATCTGGATTTGTGATTTGAACCGTTGCATATTTGTCCCATTGTGTGTTCCAGCGAATAACACTGCCGCCAACCGCCAGAGCAATTCCAAATGCCAATACTGCCAAAAAAGTCAGCACCGATATAACCACTGTCATAAAAACAGATTGTTCGCGAACCAATGAAAATACAAGTGATGTTTTTTTCATTATGCTTTCCCAATGTCTTCAAATTGTTTGGAAATTTCCGAAAAAACTGTTTGTGGTTGCGGACCTTTCCATTTTCTGTTTGATGTGTTATCTTTTTCTTCGTGGGTTCCAGAAAATGCAACATGGTGATTATCTACGGTTATTATCGGAAATTTGTAAGTTTCTAATAATTTTTTATTATGCGTTGCCAATATCACGGTTGTTCCGAACATCTTGTTCATTTGAATGAATAATTCCATTAAACGCGATGCGTTTTCATCATCAAGGTTTCCAGTCGGTTCGTCCGCCAATAATATAGATGGTTGAATAATAATTGCGCGTGCAACAGATACGCGTTGTTGTTGACCACCACTTAATTCCAAAGGATATACATTTGCGTATTTACCAAGACCAACCCATTCAAGTGTTTTTGTAACCAATTTTTTTATTTTGTCGCCGCTGACCCCACGAACACGCAAAGGCAGTGCAACATTATCGAATACAGTCATGTGCGAAATCAGCGAATATTCTTGGAATACTATCGCCATTTTTTGACGAAGTTTTGAAATTTCGTCGCGTGATAATTCGCTGCAATCTTGACCGAAAAGTTTGATTGTACCACTGGATGGTTTGTGTAATTGATATATCAATCGTAATAATGTTGTTTTACCAGCACCGCTGGCACCTGTTAAAAAATAAAATGCGCCACCGCTGATATTAAAAGATACATCAGATAACACATCGTGCGAATTATCGTAATTCGCCGATACATTTGCAAAAGATATAGTCGTTTTACCTTCCATGATTGTGTTAATCATAGTAAAAAAAAATATTTCGGGCAAGGGCTTATTACAAGTTTTTAAAAATATTTATTCGAATTTTTGCCTTTGGGAAACGGCTTTTTTGTGGTAAAATAAGGGTTTGTAGGGAAAGGAATTTATGATGAAGAAAAAATTATCTGTATTAGCGATGATTTTATTACCGATGGCGGCGATGGCTGATAATGAATATGTGTTGTATATCACGCGCGAACCAGTGGCAAAGCAACCTGTCATTCAAGTGAAAGAAAAGAAAAGCAAGAAAAAATGTTGTAATAAATGCAAAGATAAACGCGTCGGCAAATGGTATATGGGGTTAAATGGCGATTTGGCTTTTTATTCTGGAAAATACGAACAATCTAATGGTGGGTTGATTCCAGATTCTTCGGAAAACTTTAAATTTAAACCAGTATTAGGACTTGATTTGTCTGTCGGCTACAGATCCAGCCCAAAATGGCGTTTTGATGGAACATTGGGTTATATCGGTAAATATTCCGAAACAGAATTTGATCAAGGATATAAGACCGAATTAGATTTAGAAACATACTATGTAACAGGTAATGCGTATTATGATATCGTAAATGGTTTTTATGTTGGTGGTGGTCTTGGGGTTTCGTTTGTTAATATTTCTGTTGATGATACAACTGTAAGCAAAAAATCTGTGACAAATGTATCGCCAATCGTTTCCGGTATGTTGGGTTGGGCACACATGTTGGATGACAAGGTGGAATTTGATATTCATTATCGTTTGTCTTTATATGACGGTGGCGATATTTCAATAGGTGGCGCAAAATTAGATACTGGATGGATTATAAATAATACAATATCTGCCGGTATCAGATATCATTTCTAAAAAAAAACGGATTTAAAATCCGTTTTTTTAAATCAAAGTTATTATCAACAAGCCAAGCAGGGCGAATATAATCGCGCCAACAGTTATTTGCCATGAATATTTTTTGAATACGTTGTTGGCTTTTTCTTGAAAACGCCAAAGCAGATAACCAATAATAGCAAAACGTCCAGTTCTGAATATCGCGGAAACCCCAATGAATAAAATAACAGGATATTGCAAAAATCCAGCACACAATGCCAATAATTTATAAGGTATAGGTGTTATCGCAGTTGCAATTATGATTAATACACCATATTTGGTAAATAACGCCTTTGTTGATTCAAACTTTTCAATGGACGCAAAATGTTCAATTAACCACACACCAACCGTATCAAACAACC
>CALYRP010000002.1 GCA_945483255.1 uncultured Pseudomonadota bacterium | reverse complement strand
TGCAATGCGTGATTTAGAAGCTGAAAAAATCTTGGAAATGAACAAGGCTGTTCAATTATGGAATGCTAATAGCTTTGTTGCTGCGATTAAAGATTTTGCGCCGGCATCTTTGTTTGCTGTTGATAAGTATAAAAAAGAAAAATAAAAAACGCCCGTTTGGGCGTTTTTTTATTATTTGTGTCTTTTTTCGTTTTTGATTTATTGTTGACATTTAAATATTTTTGTCTATAATACCTGTATAAGAATGTCAAAAAAAGGAAAAAAGATGACAGAAAACGAAGTTATGACAATACAAAATTATATTGCTGATGGTTTTGTAGCATATAAAAAATTGGCAAAATATCTGTTGAAATCGCGCTGGAAAAGCATGACTTTGCATGAACAATGTAATGCTGCACGCGCTTTGGTTGTTATGGGTATTGTTGCAAAAGAACCAGATTGTTTTTCAAGAAAAAAATCAGAATATGCGTGGCGTGAACGTGCGGCCGAATATGCAAAAAAATATAAGTTGGAACAACAGTGGTATGGTTATTATTTTGTTGAGGGGCCAAAAGAAATTGTTTGGAAACAATCAACTGCGGCTATGATATATCCATTGTCTCAACAATATTATCGTTTCTTGGGTGCTGTTCAAAATTATGAATATGCAATGAATGATTGGGACAAAAAAAGATACGCTAAAGAAATAAAATCTAGTTCGGAACCAGTTGTTAACAGTGTTGATATTATTGAATCTAAACCAATAGTAAAGCAGTGGAAACAATTTAAAAGACATTTTGGTTTAATGCGATAAAAAAAACGCCCAAACGGGCGTTTTTTTATTAATGTTTTCCACCAATCTTTGTTCGTCCACCCATATATGGTTGCAGGGCCTTTGGTATATTTACAGACCCGTCTGCATTTTGGTGGTTTTCTATAATTGGAACCAGTGCACGTGGCAGGGCAATCGCGGTGTTATTTAATGTTGCAACATATTTAACATCCCCGGTTGCGTTTTCACGATATCTTGTATTCGTTCTGCGTGCCTGGAATTGTCCGATTGATGAACAAGAACCAAGTTCCCTATATGAATTTTCAGATGGGAACCATGCTTCGACATCGTTCATTTTTACTTTGTTAAATCCCATATCGCCAGTTGAATTTGCAATAACACGATATGGTAATTCAAATGCTTCCATAAATTCACAAAGGTTATTCAAAATGTGTTCGTGCATTTCATCGCTTTGTTCTGGTTTGCAGAATACATATTGTTCAACCTTGTTAAATTGATGAACACGAACGATTCCGCGTGTATCGCGTCCGGCGGCACCGGCTTCTTTTCTGAAACATGGGGAATATCCCGCATATTTCAAAGGTAAATCATTTTCGTTTAATATTTCGTCCGCATGCAACGAATTGATGATAATTTCAGCAGTTCCTGCCAAACATCTGTCTGTATCGGCCAACATAAACACATCGTTATTCATTACGTTTAAATCAGACCCCATGAAATGTCCGGCATTAAATATAGTTTGTGGTTTTGTGATTGATGGACATTCAATATATTTGAATCCTTTGGATATCAATTTTTGCACAACATATGTTTGGACAGCCAATGCAAGTTCTGCTAATTCGCCACAAAGTGCATAAACGCGTGTGCCGCAAATGCCTGCGATTTTTTCAGGCATCCACCAACCGTTCATTTCCAATAATTCCCATTGTGGACGTGGTGTAAAATCAAATGTGCGTGGTGTACCGACACGTTTAACCTCTACATTCGCAGATTCGTCTGCGCCAACCGGGGCAGATGCGTCCGGAATTTGTGGAATGCGATGCATTAAATCATTAAGCAATGCTTCTTTTTCTGCCAATTCTGCCATGTCGTTTGCAATTTCTTCGCTGATTGCTTTTGATTGTGCAATCAATGGCGCTTTGTCAGTGGCTGTTGGAATTTCTTTGGATATTTTATTTTTTTCAGCGGTTTTTGTTTGTGTAATTGTTTTCAATTCACGAACACGAACATCCAGGTTTAATAAATCATCAACGACATCTGGAAAGTTTTTAACCGCGCATGCGTGTTTTACAATGTCTTTATTTTCACGAATAAATTTAATGTCTAACATTTTTTTTACCTTCTTTATTTTTATCTGCCATTATGGAAATAGATAACATTTTTTCTGGCCCAATTGAGAGCGTTTATTTCCATTTGTCGAGATTGTCTGATGGCTTCTTTCAGATAATTATCATATTGTGCTAAATTTTCAGGTGTGGAAATTTTAGAAGGCACAATTTGATAATCATTAAAAGACTTTAATTTTTCCATTTTAATTCCTTGAATTCAAATATGCAATTGCATCCATACCAGCACTGCATCCGGTACCAACAGCGGTTGCGATTTGCATTTTAATATTACTGTGCACATCGCCTGCAACAAACATTCCCTTTGGTAATGATTCTGGGATAATGCGCCCCAATTCATCCCTTTTGATTGTTTCAGATAAATAATCAGTGTTTGCTTCGTGGCCAATGGCAACAAATATTCCGTCACATTCGATTTGTTTTCCGTCCAGTGTTGTTGCAATTAATTTATCAGAATCTGGTTTGCCGGCAATTGATTTTAATTCGGTATTATAAACACATTCGATATTTTTGCGTTCATTAACACGGTCGCGCAAGACTGCTTCGGCACGAAAGAATTCGGATTTGCGGTAAATTATTTTCACACTTTTTGCAACATCTGCCAAATAAAGTGCATCGTTCAATGCCGCGTTTCCACCACCAATTACCAAAACATCGCGTCCCGAATAAAAGAAGCCATCGCATGTTGCGCAATATGAAACGCCGCGTCCAAAAAATTCACGTGCCCCATCAATTTCAAGACGGCGGGCAGTTGCGCCGGTTGCCAATATAACTGTTTTTGCATCTATTGTTTCGCCGTTATCGCAAATAACAGTAAATGTTCCATCTTCATTGAATTTGATATCAGAAGCAGATGCCATTTTTATTTTCGCACCAAAAGATTCCGCCTGTTTTTTCATGAACATTATAAGTTCCATACCGGATCCCGCCCAACCAGGATAATTTTCCAGTTTTGCAATTTCCCCAGTTTGTCCGCCCATGGACGGTCCCGCCAAAATGGTGGTTGATTTGTTTGCGCGTCCTGTATATATCGCAGCGGTTAATCCAGCCGGTCCAGAACCTAAAATAACAACATCTTGCATAATATATCCATTCGTTTCGTTTGCAAAATCATAGCATAAAATGCGTGCCTTGCAAATACAAAATAGGGGTGTTTAATTATTTTTTGAAATATTTTTTAAGCGTTTCGTATGCGGTATTTATTCGCGTAAATTCTGTGGTTGACGATTTGTCTTTTGCAGTGTCAGGATGGTATTTTTTTGCAAGTTGACGATATTTTGCCCCAACTTCGCGCCAAGATGCCGTTATTGGCAAATTAAATACAGCAAATGCAGATGTGATTTGTGAAGATACGGTTTTTTTAGCGGGCATTTTATCAAATGTTCCACGTCCGGTTAAAAAATCGTTAAGGAAATTTACATAGTCGGCTTCGTCTTTATTAACTTTTTCGCGGTCTTTATCTGCGATTCCAAATGTTTCGCGTTCCCATTCTGCATCAATTTCATCAGGTGTCATATTCGCATAATAATTCCAATTTTTATTGTATTCTGCCGCGTGTTCTTTGCAGAACATCCAATATTCTTTTAAGTCACGTGATTTTGGTGCACGGCATGTGCCGGCTTTTGTGCATCCAGGATGATCGCATTTCGTAATCATGGTTTATATGTCCTTTATTTCATTATGTGCCAATGGATGTGCGCTTTCAACCGTATCACGCAATTTTTCAGGTAAAACATGTGTATATATTTGCGTTGTTGAAATGTCTTCATGTCCCAGCATTGTTTGTATAACGCGTAAATTTGCACCGCCAGCCAATAAGTGTGATGCAAACGAATGGCGCAATACGTGTGGGCTTACACGATGTGGATCAATGCCAGCCAGAACGGCACACTTTTTCAAAATTTTAAAAAAACCATCACGTGTTATATGGCCACTTGCACCATTTGACGGGAATACATATTTTGAATCTGTGTCCCCACGAATATCCAACCATTTATGTAATGCATCTTGGGCGGATTCGTGCATGGGAACCAATCTTTCTTTGGCACCTTTGCCGTGTATTAATAATTTATCACCCAAATTTGCAGACATTGGTAATTCGCACAGTTCGCTTACACGCAGTCCTGATGCGTATAATAATTCAATCATGCAATGCAAACGAACAGATGTTTTTATATCATCTGCGGATGAAATTAATAATTCAATTTCTTCCATTGATAAATATTTAGGTAATGCGCGTCCGCGTTTTGGTAATTCAAGATTTGTTGTTGGATTTTTTGTTATGATTTTTTCCAACATTAAAAATTTATAAAAACTGCGCAGCGAACTGGCTTTTCTGGCAATCGATGACGGTTTGTCATCAAGGCCTGATAAATAATTTTGTATATCTGTATCTGTGGCTGTTAATAAATTGCCAATAATGTCTTGGGCGTGATGCAAATCAGAACCATAGGCCGCTAATGTTTTTTGACTGCGCCCTTTTTCTGCAGATAATGCTTCTAAAAAAATATCAATATAATTCATGGATAAAGAACCACTTCTGTAAATACAGGATTATTAGAAAAAGAAATAATCATGCCAATTAACAATATTATTGCAATTGCCCAAAATAAATATTTTTTATTGTTGTTTTTTCTTCTGTGAATTGACATCTAGAATTCCTATATCGTATCAAAACTGGTTATAAATGTGGCCGCACCTGTTATTATAATTATTTGCGGGGCAATAATTGCAATTAATGGTGGCAATGTTCCTGTATTGCCCAACGCATTAAATAAATTAACAATAAAATAAAGTGCAAAACAGGTTATTATTCCAAGACTAAATTTAACACCAAAACTGTAATTCCTGCGTTGTTTTGTTTGTGAAAATGCAATACCCAATACTGTCATAGCAATCATTGTTAATGGTAAAAACAATAATGTCCAAAATTGAACCAAATGTCCGCGTGTTGAAACACCGATTGCATTCATCTTTTTTATGAATGCCGGTAATTCCCAAAACGAAATTTGATCTGGTTGCAGATATCTGTCCAAGACTGTTTGTGGTGTTAATTTTGTTTCTATATGCCGTGAACCAGTTTGTGTGATTCCGTATTCGTTTATAATAGAAGCATTGTTAACATCAAAACCATCGTTTGATAATTCGGCGCTTTGTGCAGATATACGTTCTTTTAATTTAAAGTTTTCGTCCTGTAATAATATTGTGATATCGTTAAAGATGATATTGTGATTTTTTGCAATATTCATTCCTGTTGCGCGTACGGTTAAATATCTGTCATCAGAAGATTCGCGTAACCATATTGCATTATCAATTAATTTTAATTGATGATTTGTTAATTTGCGTGTTGTTAAATCAACAGAATATGGGTTAACAATGGTTGATGCAAATACCCCAACAATAAATGCACCAACCAAAAACGGTTTTGCAATTTGAAATGGTGATAAACCAGCCCCAGATGCAATTATTAATTCAGATGATTTTGTTAAATTATAAAAAGCAACCAATGTTCCCATAAATACAGCCAATGGTAAGAACATAGGTATATATTCCAACAATCGGACCCATGCATCCACAAATGTAGCCAGTGCATCTGGATTTGAAGACAATCTTTCCACAAATGTAACAGCAAATATTATCCCACCAACCGTTAACATTACCAATAAAAAACTGGCAAAGAAACGTCGCAACAGGAATAATGTCAAAACATTTGGTTTAAATCTATACATAATTTACTATTATAATAGTTTCAATTCATAATTGCAAAATTAAAATTAATGTTATATCTTTATAATCAAAATTAAGGATTTGTTATGGAAAAGAAACCGATTTCGCGTCAGGGATTTGATGCGTTGATTGAAGAATTAAAAGATTTAAAAGAAAATCAAAGGCCTGAAATATTAAAGGTTGTTCAATGGGCGCGTTCCCTTGGTGATTTGTCTGAAAATGCTGATTACAGTGCCGCCAAGGAAAAACAGCGCCAAATTGATAAACGTATTCAATTTATTGAAAGCACAATTGAAAGTGCCCAGATTATTGACATAGACAGCCTTTCTGGCAATCGTGTCGTTTTTGGTGCCAAAGTTATCACCGAAGATGAAGACGGCAATAAAATGGAATGTCGTATTTTGTCAGATATAGAATCCGATGGTAAATTGGTAATATCTTGTACATCGCCGGTTGGTCGTGCATTGATTGGGCATTGCGTTGGGGATATATGCACGGTTCGTTTGCCAAGTGGTGAAAAAGAATTTGAAATTATTGATGTAAAATTCAAGGACTAAGATGGCCATACGCGTGTTGCCAGATTTTTTAATTAATCAAATCGCCGCAGGTGAAGTTGTTGAAAGACCGTCCAGCGTTGTCAAAGAATTAGTAGAAAATGCGCTGGATGCGGGCGCAGATCAAATTATAATTGATGTTGTTGATGGTGGGCGCACTTTGATTTCTGTGATTGATAATGGGCGCGGAATGAACAGGGGAGATTTGGCAAATTGTGTTATGCGTCATGCGACATCTAAATTGCCAGATGATGATTTGTTAAACATCAATTTTATGGGCTTTCGTGGTGAAGCCTTGCCGTCAATCGCATCTGTATCGGATATGATAATTGATACATTTCATGATGGCGAAGAAAACGGTTGGCAATTAGATGCGAACACAAATGAAATTAAACCAAGCGCATGGGAAAATGGAACACGTATAAGGGTTGCGAATTTATTTGCAAAAACACCAGCGCGTTTAAAATTCCTTAATTCTGATAAATCTGAAATGTTGGCGATTTTGGATATTGTTAAAAGATTGGCAATGTCGCGACCGGATGTGGGATTTATTTTAAACGACAAATGGCGTTTCCCAAAAAATCAGGATTTAATGGAACGCATAATTTCTGTTATGGGCGAAGATGTCAGGGGACAAATGTTAATCGTTGATGCATCGTCTTCGTCATCACAAATGCGTATTCATGGATTTATTTCAAATCCAACATTGCGTCGTGCATCCAGTGTGGATCAATATTTATTTGTTAACGGACGCAGTGTCAAAGACAAGGTTTTGGTTGCGGCATTGCGTGCTGCATATATGGATGTTATGCATGCGCGTGAATTCCCGCTTTGTGCGCTTTATCTGGAATTGCCAAGCCGTGATGTTGATGTTAATGTTTCGCCATCTAAAACAGAAGTGCATTTTTTGGAACCAACACATGTTCGTTCATTTATTATAAAAACTTTGCGTGATACATTATCAAAAACATTAAATGAAAATGTTGTTGAAAATAATACAAATGATGGTTTTCAATTACCGCCAACGTGTCAAACATTTTTCAGTGTAAACACATCGTCAAATAATTCATATGCGCGTTCTTTTGTCGCAGATAAAACATTTAATGAAACACATCGTGCGACAGATAATGTTGAAACGATTTTTGAAGTTAATCCGTTTGATTTGCCATTGGGGCGCGTTATTGGGCAATTAAATAATAAATATATATTGGCTGAAAATAAAGACGGTTTTGTTATCATTGATCAACATGCCGCGCATGAACGCATTACGTATGAAAAATTGCGTAAACACGAAATTAAAACACAACCATTATTGGCGCCCATTGTTGTTAAATTAAAAAGCGAAGATGCAGAATCTGTATTAACAATTGCAGATGAATTAAAACAATCGGGGCTTCATATAGATTCTTTTGGTGATGGTGCAATTGCAATATTTGAAAAACCGTCTGATTGGGATTTGAATTGGGAAAAATGTTTCCAAGAAATTGCAGACGAAGTTCGCGCATACGGCCATTCATCAAGATTAAATGAAAAATTACATTTGAAATTGGCAAATTATGCGTGTCATCATTCGGTGCGGGCGGGGCGCAAATTAAATATGGCGGAAATGGATGCACTTTTGCGTGATATCGAACGCACAGAACGTGGCACAGAATGCAATCATGGTCGTCCTGTTTATAAGGTTATTCCAATATTAGATTTGGATGAAATGTTCGAACGAATTTGATTCGGTTTTTCCCTTTACTTATCTTTCTTTTTTTACTAGGATTCCAATATAAAAAAGGAGACTTTTCATGAACGAAGTAATCGAAGTGGCAAATCAAACAACACAAAATGTCGCACCGGTTCAATCGGGTGATGGTATGTGGGGTATGATTATTTATTGCGTTGTTATTATGGCAATATTGTATTTGTTTATGATACGACCAAATAAAAAACGTATGGCGGAATATCAAAAAATGCTTGATTCTGTAAAGGTTGGTAATCGTGTTCTGGCCGCCGGCATTTATGGTGTTGTAAAAAAAGTAAACGAAAAAACAATCAATATGGAAATTGCCAAAGGTGTTGTTATCGAAGTTAACAAAAATGCAATCGCAAATATTGAATAATGTGTGGGGTATGTGATGTTTAAAAAATTAGCAATTGTTTTTATATCTTTATTTGGAATGTTATTGGCGGTGCCGTCTGTTTCACCAAAATTGTCGCCATATTTTCCATCTTGGATTCAACCGATTCCATTGGGCTTGGATTTAAAGGGTGGGGCGCAACTTTTATTGGAAGTTGACACAGATGTTATGTTAAAGGAAAAATCTGCGCAACTTTATGACGAAGTGCGCAGTGCATTAATTGACCGCAGCAAAGGCGTTATACGTTTTTCTGAATTGCGCAATACCGGGGACGGTGTGTCTTTGGTTGTTCGTGAAAGCAACGAAGTGTCCAAGGCCAAAGGTCGTTTAAAAAGCGTATTGGGTAATGTAGTTGATGTTTCGTCATCTGGCCGTACATTGACAATCGCATACACATCCAAGGCACGCGAAGAAATGGTTAATGATGCCATGACACGAAGCATTGAAATCGTTCGTCGTCGTATTGATGCGCTGGGGACCAAAGAACCATCAATTCAATCCCAGGGTGGTAAATATATCCTTGTTCAATTGCCAGGTGTTGATAATCCAGAACATATCAAAGAATTGATTGGGAAAACAGCAAAAATGACTTTTCATTTGGTAAATGAAAATATTACAAATGAACAATTGGCATCTGGACACGCGCCAAGTGGAACCATGTTCTTGGAATATATGGAAAGCCCAGGACAAAAGATTCCAGTCTATTCGCGTATTGAAGTTTCGGGCGACAGTCTGAAAAATTCCGAAGCGTCATTTGATCAAAATAATATGCCGGTTGTTACAACTGAATTTGATGCATCTGGTGCGCGTCGTTTTGCAAAATTAACAACAGAACATGTTAATGAAAGATTCGCAATTGTTTTGGATGACAAGGTTTTGTCTGCACCAACAATTCGTGAACCAATTCCAGGCGGCCGTGGTCAAATTTCTGGTAATTTCACTTTGCAAAGTGCAAAAGATTTGGCTGTGCTTTTGCGGTCTGGTGCATTGCCAGCCCCATTGGAAGTTATCGAAGAAAGAACGGTCGGGGCGGGTCTTGGTGCCGATACAATTGCAACCGGTAAAATAGGTTCTGTTGTTGGGGTATTGTTCGTATTGGTATTTATGGCAATGTTGTATGGAATATTTGGTTTGTTCGCAGACATTGTTTTAATCGTTAATTTATTAATGATTATAGGTGTGTCTGCATTATTTGGTGCAACACTTACATTGCCAGGTATTGCCGGTATCGTATTAACATTGGGTATGGCAGTGGACGCAAACATTTTGCCATTCGAAAGAATCCGTGATGAAGTCCGCAGTGGTGTTCCAACATTACGTGCGGTTGATTATGGGTTTACGCGTTCAACCAAAACAGTTATGGACGGTGAATTAACCAATTTGATTTGTGCGTTGATTTTGTTCCAATTTGGTGCCGGTCCAATTCGCGGATTTGCGGTTACATTATCAATCGGTGTTGCGACAACTTTGTTTACATGTTTGTTGTTAACACGTGTTTTTGTTGATTGGTACATGAACGGCAAAAGCAAGAAAATTGGATATATAAGAAATAAATAAAAACGAAAGTGCAATTATAAAAGGGGTAAACGATGAAACTGCATTTTATGAAATATCGTAAATTATCATATTGGATTTCTGCAATCTGTATTGCACTTTCAATATTATCAATTGTATTCAAAGGCTTTAATTATGGTATCGACTTTTCGGGTGGTATTTTGATGGAAGTCCAACCTGTAAACGCAGAATATACCGTGGATAAAATGCGTCATGATTTGGCGGCATTTAAACCAGAATTACAATCTGTGGATGGTAATTCGGTGTTGTTGCGCGTGGGATTGCCAAAGGGTTCGACCGATGAAGAACAAAATGTTCGTGTTGCTGAAATTAAAAACATTTTGGGCAACCGTGTAACTTATTCCCAGATTCAGGTTGTTGGACCAAAAATCGGTGGTGAATTGATTCGCGGTGGTATCTTGGCGATATTGGTATCATTTGTTATGATGGCAATATATATCTGGGTGCGTTATCGTGGTGGTTATGCGGTTGGTTCATTTGTGTCGTTGGTATTCGATTTGATATTAATGTTTGGATTCTTTTCAGCGGCAGGTCTTGAATTCAACCAAACAGCAATCGCGGTTATTTTGATGGGTGTTGGTTATTCGGTTAATGATAAAGTTGTAAACTATGACCGAATTGATGAAAACATCAAAAAATATCATAAAATGCCAATATCTGATATTATTGATTTGTCTGTAAATGAAATGTTGTATCGAACAATTATGACAAGTGTTTCAACAATATTGGCAATGGTTGGTATTTATTTGTTCGGTGGACAAATGTTACGCGAATTTGCGGTGGCAATGACATTTTCTATCGTAAGTGGAACATTAACCAGTATCTATATTTCAAATGTTATTTTGTATCACTTTAATTTACGGGAAACAGAATATTAAAATAACGCACCCGGGGGAAAGGAGAAAAATATGAAAATAACAAATTTATTTTTGGCAATAAATTTTATCTTTGCCCCGGGTATATTGGCGGCATCTGAATTGTTTCATGATGATGTTACGGTTATGGATGGTATAAATGTTCGTGAAGCTTCCAATGCGTTTGCTGATATTTATGAAAAATTAGATGGTGTAAATTGGGCCGGCAAAAACATCGAAGTTGCGATTGAGGCTTTGGAAAAAATAAATCCAAACGCACATATCGCAGCGACTGGTGAAAGGGCTGTGTTGGTATGGGGGGATGAATTAATTGCAAATTATCCGTATCCCGAAAGTAAAGATTGGAATGCATATGGTGAAATTACAACTGCGCTGATTTTAAAGATGCGCGAAAGGGATGAACAATTACAAAATTTATCTCAATCAGGATTATACCAAGTTGTTGTTAATGCACTGCTTTCCAGCATAGACCAAAATGGAAATTATATTGTTTCGCGTGATGCAATCAATGATTGGGACAATCGTATTTTGACCAGTATTGGTTTTGATGGCGGACGCGATTTTAAATCTAATTTCAGAATTACTGGTGTTTACAAAGATTCACCCGCAGATATCGCAGGTGTTCACGAAGGAGATATTATTTCCGAAGTAAACGGGAAACGCGTTTCTGAAATGTCTGATGCAGATATGTCTGCGGTGTTAAGTGGATATAATTCAGGAACTGCCAAGATAAAATTATTAACACCATTTGGAAATCGTAATGTAACACTTCGTCGTGCAACGGTTGTGTTGGCAGATGCAGATATTATTCATCGTGGTAAAAACGAAACAACAGATGGTGTATTGGAAATAGTTGTTCATAAAATTTCAAATGGTGCGGTTGATATTATTAACGAAGCATTAAATAAATATAAAGATATAAACGGTATCGTTCTTGATTTGCGCACCGCCAAAGGTGATGATGAAAAAGCAGCGGCTAAATTAGCGGGTTTATTTATGGGTGCTGTTCCTGTAATGCGTATTAATGAAACAGCAGTCGATGAATTGGAAATTGTTCCGGGTGGCGACGCAATCACAAATGTACCAGTTGTTGTTTTGATTTCTGACACAACCGAAGGAACCAGCGAAGCAATCGCATCCGCATTTTATGAAAACAAACGCGGTGTGTTGATTGGAACCCCAACTGCGGGTCGTTCGCGTATTGCAACATTGATTGATTTGAAAAATGGTGGTGTGTTGGAATTGTTAAACAAATCTGTAAAAACAGGCAAAGGAAACATAATTGATGGTCGTGGTGTATTTCCTTTGGTTTGTTTATCTAATATCAGAAACAATCAACAACGCGAAGCTTTCTTTCTTAATATTATAAATGGCGAATTTAACGCGCATGATTATAATAATGATAAAAATGTTGATGTAAAAGCGTTGCGCAAAGCGTGCCCAAATATCACCAGTGGCGAAGACGAAGATTCTATGGCAACAGCAGTCAGTATGAAAATACTGACAGATAAAAAAATATATAATGAATTAATGGATTTATAAGATGTTTATAAGACAAGATAATACTTTGAAATGGAAATGGATTGCTTGGGGTGCATTTATCACATTGGCATTGGTGTTAATGGGCGTATTGTTTTTTGATAAACCATTGTTTGGTTTGATAAATAATCCATCTTGTAATGTTAATGTTCCAGATAAATCAAATGGTATGTGTGTAATTGCATTGTTAATGGGTGTTGTCTTTAATTGGAAAATCTGGTTGGCATTTTCAATTATTACTGTGCTGGCTTTTTGGGGATACAAAGCAATTACCAACGAATACGATTTCAGGTTTGCTTTTGTAAAAATTAAAAACAGTTATGGTTTTTATATTTTGACATCTGTTTTAATGGCTGGGGTCATAACAAAAATATTAAAAATAATTATTGGGCGTGCGCGTCCTATGTTTTCGGACCCAACATTATTTAATATGTTTTCACAAAGTAATTCTTTTCAATCAATGCCATCTGGTCATACGGCGTTATCATTTGCAGGTCTTGTTATGATTGGTATGTTGTTTCCGCGTATCAAATGGTTTACATGGACTTTGGCGATTTTGATTGGTTTATCGCGTATATATGTTGGGGCACATTGGGGAAGTGATGTTATATTTGGTGCCTTTATCGGTATGATATGCGCAGATTTTGCCAAAGCATTTTTAAAGAAAATAAATTCAAAATAGATTTTTGCACTTTGTGTCAAATTGTGATAAAATACCAATTATGACCAAGAAATCAAAATTTTTACCAGAAAGCATTTCTGCGACATTGCGCAATTTGTCTGTGCGGGCACTTGGAATTTTGTTTTGTTTGTTATCTGTATGGTTTATTTTCGCTTTGTTCTTTTATAATCCATATTTATCCGGGTTTGCGGCCGATGGCACATTTGGGAATCAGGGCGTAATTGGAAATATTGTTGTTTTTGTGCGTTATGTTATTGGTTTTATTCCGGCACTATTTTTGTTTATGTGTTTGGGACGATTTGGTTTAAGTTTATTTGTTGGATGGGATGAAGAAAGGGCACCTGAATATAATTTATTGCGCGGATTTATAACGTTGTGTGTCGGATGTGGTGCATTGGGTTTAATGTTCCCAAGTAAAAGTTTTGGTGGACTTGCTGGGGCAATTGTTGCTGGGGATGTTGCGCCAATGTTGGGCGCTTTGTCGTTGCCACTTGGAATTATTTTATTTGCTTTGTTTATGGTAATGTCTGCGATTTTATTACATATAAAATGGTCGCATGTTAAAAATGCGACAGTGTTTACAATTAACAGTGTCAGATGGTTGTTATCTGTATTCCATTTAATGCCAATGGTAGAAACAACAGATGAAGAAGAATCTGAAGAAGAAGCCGAAGAAGAATATGAAGAAGAAACAGAAGAAGAAATAGAAGAAGAAAAACCGAAACGTCGCAAGGCTGCGCGTAAACGTCCTGTTATCAGGGAAAATGCTGAAGAACACGAATATGAATTACCACCACCAGAATTATTGGAAAAATCTTTGTTTGGTAAAAATGTTATTACGCCTGAATTTAAACAGACGGCCGTTTTATTACAAGACCATTTCGAAGAATTTGGAATTTATGGCAAGGTTGTCGGAATTAAACCTGGTCCAATCGTAACACAATACGAATTTGAACCAGAACCAGGAACCCGTATTGCCAAAGTTACAGATACTGCGCGTGATATGACGCGTGCCATGGCAACGGAAAAAATACGTATTACACCGATTGCTGGAACCCAATATATTGGTATTGAAATGGTTAATGTCGATCGTAAACCTGTGCGGTATCAAACATTGATGTCGAACCCTATGTTTGTTAATTCAAGATATGCGATACCGTTGGCATTGGGTGTGAATATCAGTGGTGAAGCAATGTATTATGATTTGGCAAAAATGCCACATATGTTGGTTGCAGGTCGTACTGGGTCTGGTAAATCTGTATTCGTTCAATCAATTATTACATCAATTGTATATCATTTTACACCTGATAAATGTAAATTAATGATTGTCGATCCAAAGGCGGTTGATTTTGCCGCGTGGGATAATATACCACATCTTATTACGCCTGTTGTAACCGATGCAGCAGAGGCTGTGAACGCATTAAAATGGTCTGTGCGTGATATGGAAGAAAGATATAAAAAATTACAAAAAATGGGCGTTCGTAACATTGGTGAATATAACGAAAAGGTTTCTAAATTACGTGAAAGTGGCGAAGTTTTAACAGAACAAGTTGTTGTTGGAACAGACAGCGAAACTGGTGAATTTGAATTTGAAACACGTGCTGTTGATTTGTCTGATATGGCATACCTTGTAATCATTATTGACGAGGTTGCAGACCTGATGACAATTGCACGCAAAGATGTTGAAATGTGCGTTCAAAGATTGGCACAAAAGGCGCGTGCGGCGGGTATCCATCTTGTTATGGCAACCCAGCGTCCAAGTGCGGATGTTATCACAGGTGTTATCAAGGCTAATTTCCCAACACGTATATCATTCCAGGCGCGTTCGAATATCGATTCTATGACAACATTGGGTGAAAAGGGCGCAGAACAATTATTGCCATGTGGCGATATGTTATTCAGCGAAGCTGGTCGTCCACCAGTGCGCGTTCATGGCGCATTGATTGATAATGAAGAGGTTAACCGTGTTGCCGAATTCTTGCGCGAACAAGGCGAACCGGAATATGCCGAAGGAATTACATCTGACGAAGGTGGCGATATGGGCGGTGCAATCCCAGGTATGCCAATGTCAAAGGCTGCGCAATCAAATGACCTTTATGAACAAGCCAAAGAAATTGTTATCCGCGATAAAAAACCAACCATTTCTTATATCCAACGCAGGTTGGGCATTGGATATAACAAGGCCGCAACCCTTATCGAACGTATGGAAAGCGAAGGCGTGGTAAGCAGTCCTGATACATCTGGCAAAAGACATATTTTATAATTTGCATATTTTTACTTTTTTATAGCCCTTTTTTATGATATAATCTAATAAAAATGGAAAGGAGTTTTTTATGAAAAAATCTACACTTGCTTTGGCTTTTGTTGCATTGATGCCTTTTGCATCTGCCAATGCATATGAATATCATCAATCTCAAAGTGGGTATTCTTCGGCACCAATTGTGCGGACAAATACTTATAAAAAAGCAAGCACAAGTCGCAGAACAGGTGGTTATAATAATGTTATAACTAATAATTTCTATTATGGTCAACCACAAGCATATGCTGATGCGCCAATGGCAAGCGGAAATTATTACAACGCATCCAAGAAACAAACAAAGACTGTTCAAAAATCTTATACTTCACAAACGCGTAAGTATTTCTTGGCACATCCTTTCTTTCAACCATTACAAGGACATTTTGGTTCTGTTACAGATTTGTCATATGCACGTAACAGTTTTAAATTCGATATCTTAGGCGGCAGTGTTTTGGGCATAGATAAAAATGTTCCTGCAGAATATAACAAGATTTTAGATATTGGTGTTGCAGCAATCAGTGGTAAAGCTGAAACATCACAATTTGCTGTCAAAGAAGATATCAGTTTTGGTTTAACCGATACATTGGCATTAATAGGTATGGTCCAATACGATAAAACAAAAACAAAATTCAAAGATTGGTCTGGTGGTGAACCAGGTGACAGCAAATCTGATTCTGGGTTTAATTTGTTTGGTATTGGTTTGCAAAATCGTTTTGTTGATAATGACGAATGGATTGTTATGGGCGAAGCCTATTTCCAACATCAAAAAGATGTCGCAAATACATTAATGGGTGGTGTAAAGGCCGGTTATAAAATCAACAGAACAACAGTGTATGGATTGGCACGTATCGCATATACTAATTTAACAGATGGCGATATATACGGTGCATATGTTGATGATTCAACTGGCGATTGGTTAATGTTGTCATACAAAACAGATGTCAAAGATTTATTCCAAATCGAAGGCGGTCTTGGTGCATTTATGGTATTGAATAAATATTTCACATTAAACGGTGAAATGATTTATGGACATTATGATTGGCACAATCAATTAAATATTAAAGGTGCAATTGGATGGCAACCGGGCGATATGTTCGCTTTGAATTTGTATGCATCTGCCGCGCTTTATGATTCTGCCAAGGGAAAAACAAGAGAATTTATGAATTATGATGTTAACCCTGATATTTCATCATACGGATACAGTTCTTCTGTTGTTTATACAACCGGTGATTATAAAATCAAAGATTACAATGAATGGAAAATCGGTATCCAAGGAATCTTGTATTTCTAGGGTTATGATATAGATTTTGGTGTTGATTATGAAAAAGTATTTGTTTTTGTTGATGGTGGCGTTCGGCCTGAACAATGCATACGGCGAAGGTGTTGTTTTATCAGATACTGCTTTGTCCGATGACAATGTGGTAAGCGAAGAACCATTTGTTGCGCCACAAACAACAACTAATTATCAATCAACAGCATCGGATTCGTATGTCGGTCAACAAATAAGACCTGCATTTAAAAATACTTTATCAAATGATTCTTCGGACCCTTTGTTTTTGGTGGGGGATAACCAATTTTTATCTGATACTTATATTTCAATATATGATGAAAAGATTCGTTTCGGACAATATATTGGATATGGTATAAATAATAATTTTGTATTACATGCAAATATGCTTTATCAATTAGATTTATCTGGACATAAACAAAACGGTTTTTCCAGTACTGAATTTGGTGGAACATATCGTATGAGTCATGGTTTCAATAAAAACCATCTTATATCTGATGCGTTATTTGGTTTGAAACTTTGGGGTTCATCACACGTCAGAACGCCCGAATATGCCGATTCTTCATATTATGCAGGACTTCGTATTGGTCGTCAATATACTGGTTTAACGATATCTGGAACTGTGAAATCAACATGGGTGTTTGATGACGCGCGTGGTTTGTCTTATATCGATTTTATCCCAGAAGCTTATTTCCGTTTCAAATATGATTGGCACGCTGGAATTGGTTTTGATATCCGCAGATCCACAAATCCACATTTATTGGACCACCAAGAATGGTTGAATTTAAAATTGTTACGTCAATACGGAAACACCCAATATGTTGGGCGGTTTGATTATGAATTTGAATCAAATGAAATCCAAATTGGCGCAAACGTAAAAATATTATTTTAATTTTTCTTGCGCAAAGAATTCCAATAATCAAAACGTTTTTTGATTTCGCGTTCAAAACCACGTTCGACCGGTTTGTATAAACCGATACGTTTCATTCCGTCTGGGAAACAATTTTGGCCACTGCATCCGCTTTCGGTTTCTGGATCGTAAATATATCCATCACCATAACCAAGGTTTTTCATCATTTTTGTTGGCGCGTTTAAAATATTTTTTGGTGGCATTAATGAACCGGTATCGCGTGCTGCGCTGTACGACGCAGATTGTGCCTTGTACGCAGAAATGCTTTTCGGTGCGGTTGCCAAATATATCACCAATTCTGTTAATGCAATATCGCCTTCGGGGGAACCCATGCGTTCATAAATTTGCCAGGCGCTTAGTGCAATTTGCATTGCATTCGGATCAGCCAACCCAACATCTTCCATTGCAAATCTGGTCAAGCGACGCAAAATATATCGCGGATCTTGCCCAGAAATCATCATACGGGCAACCCAATAAAGTGCCGCATCTGTGTCTGATGCGCGTAATGATTTATGAACCGCAGAAATCAAATTATAATGTTCGTCACCGCTTTTATCAGATAATGGGGCGCGTTTTTGAATTACATCGTCCAGTTTGTTTTCGTCTATTTCTTTCTTGAATTTTGCATTTGATAAATATTCAATGCTGTTTAATAAAAATCTTGCATCACCATCTGCCATTTGAACAAGATGTTTTTTTGCATCATCTGTCAAAGGTAATTTTTTATTCAAAAATTTTTCAGCGCGTTCAATTAAAACCAATAAATCTGCCGTTGACAGCGGTTTTAATACCCCAATAATGCACCTTGAAAGCAACGCATTATTCAAATTAAAACTTGGGTTTTCGGTTGTTGCGCCAATGAATGTTACGGTACCATCTTCAAGATATGGCAACAATGTATCTTGTTGTGTTTTATTAAAACGATGAATTTCATCGATAAACAATAATGTGTTACGCCCGATGTTATGGTTTTGATGTGCGGCATCCATAACTTTTTTTATGTCGGCTGTTCCCGAAAATACCGCGGAAAGCGGAACAAAATCCATGTCCACAGAATTAGCCAATGCACGCGCAATTGTTGTTTTGCCGCATCCTGGCGGTCCCCATAAAATTAGATTTGATAAATTACCGCTTTCGACCATTTGGTGGATAATACCGTTTTCGCCCAGCAAGTCAGATTGACCGACAATGTCGTCAATTTTTTGTGGTCTCATTAAATCTGCCAAAGGCCTTGTCATGCTTATTTTGTTTTGTTTAACCGTCATTTATGATATAATATATCTTAGTAAATAAATAAAGGATTATCAAGTTGGTTAATAAAAATTCTGAATATGCGTTGGCTATATCTAATTTGGCATCGGCGGCAATGAAATCTGATCCAAAATTGTCTATGGCGGATGCAGTTAGGCAGGCGACAGAATATTTAAAAGGCGCATCTGTGACCCCAGAACAAATCAGGGACAGTATAACCCCGGATGCCATACAATGCCTGGAAGATGGCACATGGCATGTTTTATTAAAACGGTATATCAAACGCAAATTTAATATGACCCCAAAACAATATCGCGAAAAATGGGGGCTGCCGATGGATTATCCTTTTGTTGTTAAAAATTATGCAATCAAACGTTCAAAAATTGCCAAGAAAAACGGATTTGGCAAAAAATAATCAGGTAACATAATGACCGATATATACAAAAAATATAAAAAAGTTATTAATGTCCCACAAGAATTTATGGGCGATGGTTTTAAATCAATAAAAAATTGGAAACCTGATAATAATTGGAAACAATTAATCCGTGTGCCTGGTGCGACGATTGCATTTAATTTGTATTTGGCATTATGGTTGTTTACAAAGATTGGCTTGGAAAATCCGATTATTGAAAAGATGACAGATAATAACGAGAAAAAGAAAGTCAATAATGATTCAGGTAACTTTTTTAAACGTGCAATAAATGCGATAATAAAACAAAAAAAGAAAAGCCCAAATGCATCTGCGTTTATTGCGTATTATATGATGTTATTGTCATTGGTTGGTGCCGGTAAAATAACCTATGACAACAGTGATAAAATAAAAGAATTCGCAAAAGAATGGAGTATGAAATTCAATGAAACGGAACGTGAAAAAAATTTTGGTGCATATAAAAATATTTTGGAACCGATAACACCGTGGTTAATTGCACAACTTATTGCTGCAGAAGGTGTACATATGAATGCACAAGGTTTACATACACCATATCTGGATAGTAATAATATTTGGACTATTGGGTTTGGCAATACAAAGCTTAAAGACGGAAGTAGTGTTACGGCAACAACAAAGCCCATAACAACGGAAGAAGCATATGAATTAGCCCGTTGGCATTTGGAAGAACTTGAAACATTTTTTTACTTATATTGTTACAGTGTTGCTGATCCAAGTTTAACCGTAAGAAATACAGGTGAAGCATTTGGTTTGGCTTCTGTAATGTATAATTCAGGAACAAAGTTTATAGAAGATAAAAACGATAGAAACCATAAAGAGCGTTTTGCGGAATTAAGAAAAGAATATATGAATTATGGTAATGCGTTACCAGATTCAATAGTACTTGAATTGTTCAAGAAATATCCAATACGAAAAAAGGAAAGTCTTGGTAAAGCCTGGATGGATTCTCATGATTCAGAAGATATGGCAAAAGCGATAGGGCTATATATGCTAGATGGTCGTGGAATGCATTGGCGCAGATGGTTGGAAGCGGGTCTTGTTACTGGCGATGTGAATCCAAAAGATTTATTAGAGTGCCCAATTAAAGGCATGTACGATTTTTATTTATATATGGGCGGTAAAAAAGAATCTTTGTGGGAAAAAAATGGATCTTTATGGCAACCTAAAAAATCGACATATCAAGCATTCAAGCAATGGTTAGCAAATCCAACGGTTACCCGTCAAAAAGTTAAAGATTTTTTACCTGCAGATATTTTACAAGAATGTATAGAAGGAAGATGTGAAATAGGTGTTGTTCAGAAAAAAAGAGAACGCGCCGATCAAATAGAAAAGAAAACATATACCATTGGTTATGAAGATGCTTATAATACTGCAATTTATAATTATAAACAAAAAAATTATAATGCCGCTATTCAGATTTTAGAAAATCTAAGCGAAACAAATCCAAACAATGCATTATTGCATAATGATTTGGCTTTGATGTATAATAAGACGGGACAATATCAAGAAGCGATAAAACACGCACAATTTATTGTTCGTCAGATTGGCGATAAATCGCAATATGGTGCTGCGCAATATAATGCCGGTTATGCTTATGAACAATTGGGTGATCTGCAAAAAGCATTACAAAATTATAAGCTGGCATTGTCTAATGGTAATGATGCAGCACGTGAAGCAATAAAACGTGTCAGAAAAAATATTCAAAAACAAAAATCAAAAGCAACAGCTTTTAATGATGGGGTTTTAAAAATACACGAAAAACAAAATCAATCTGGTAATACTTACTTTGTTTTACCAGATAATGATTATACAGCATAGGGGAAACGGTTGTGCAAGTTTATGTGAATACATAAAATAAAAATTGGAAAAAAGATAAAATAAATTTTGAAACAATCGCAAACGCGGCAGTTTTTCCCGTACACAAGAATGCCGAAGTATCAAGCACACTAGG
>CALYRP010000001.1 GCA_945483255.1 uncultured Pseudomonadota bacterium | reverse complement strand
AACAAGACGCCCGCCACTGCGACCAAAAATTTTTATTTTATTGCTTGATGTAAAATACCATTTATACTTTCTGGATTATGATAAAGATATCAAAAAGAAAATTGAAAAATATCAAAGAATGGGTTAAATTTGCGCTGGCAATCGCATGCGTTGTTGTGTTTGTTGTTTATTTTATTTTTAATATTTGGTCACCGGTAAAAACCGCAACCAGTGTTGTCGTTCCGCGTGGGGCATCTATTACAGGGATGGCGAATCGTCTTTATCAAAATCGTATTATTAAATCCAAAGATTTGTTCTATTTTTCAATTCGTATGAATGGTGGAAAAATAATGGCGGGGGAATATGAAATTCCGCGTGGCGCAGGTGTGTGGACAATTGCGTCTATGTTATCACATGGCCGTGTTGCAACGACCACCATCACAATTCCCGAAGGTTTTACCATTAAACAGACAAAAATGTTGTTGATGAATACTAATTCATTGGTGGGCGACGTTGATTGTGATAAATCGATACCTGTTTGTGATTTAAAAGACGGTGATATATTCCCAGACACATACCGTGTTGCGCGTGGAACAGCGCGTCTGGCGGTTCTTGATTTAGCACGTAAAAAAATGATAGATATTAAAAAATCTTTTGATGGGATGAAATATCCGACACCATTAAAAGATTGGAACGATGTTATGGTGTTGGCTTCGATTGTTCAAAAAGAAACACCGCTTAAACGTGAAATGCCAGTTGTTGCCAGTGTGTATTTGAATCGTTTGAATGTTAATATGAGATTACAAGCATGCCCAACGGTTGTTTATGCATTGACAGATTTCGAAGGTGATATGCATGGTGCCCCATTGTTGTCTGGACATTTGAAAATAGACAGCCCGTATAATACATATACACATAATGGGTTGCCGCCACATCCAATTGCCAATGTTGGGCGCGATGCGATTCGCAGCGTGTTTAAACCAGCAAATACGAAATATTTATATTTTGTTGCCGATGGTCGTGGTGGACACAAATTTTCCAAAGACTATAAAGAACATCAAAAAAATCACGAAGTTTGGCGTGAAATTAAAAAAGAATTAAATAAATAAAAAAATGCGCGAATTTTTTTAACGCGCGACGCACGCAATTATATCATATTTGATATTGATTTACAAGAAATCTATTTTCTTGTTAATTCTAATTTTGTATGAGATAATTTTCTTATCAGACAAAAGTCTGATTCAAGTTTAACCAAAGGAAAGGATAAATTATGAAAAAATTAGCATTGACTTCATTATTGGCAGTATTCGCAGTTTCTGGGGCACACGCTGCAAACGTATTTGATGAAAGTCCATTATATTTGCCTGGTCAGGGTCATTTTTACAGTGTATCAACATTGGAATCTCATACAGGTTCAAAAGATTTGAAATCATGGGCAATGGGTGAAGAATTTGGTTATGGTATCACAAATAAATGGGCAGTTATGGTTTCTACAACAATTAATGATGAACAATCTTTTGACCAATGGTCTTGGGGTGATTTATCATTAGCAACTGCATATCGTGCATTAGACATGGGTGCATGGAAATTGGATTTGGTTGGTGCATATGGTTTAGACCCTGTTTGGGGAAATCATAGGCCTTTCTTGGACAAGGACGATACAGGTTATGCATGGACTGCCGGTGTTCGCGGTGGTTATGTAGCATCCAATTGGACAGTTGCAGCACACGCATTGTTCACTTATTGGAATACAGAATCGTTTAATTGGAATGAAGGTGCAGGCGAACAAGGTATGCATTTCGTAACATTAGGATTGGACGGTCAATATTTGATTGATTCTCATTGGTCTGTATTGGCTGGTGTAGAATATACCGGTGTTTTAGACAAAGAATATCGTGGTATTGATGGCGCAAAAATCAAAAATGCTGGTTTATGGACCGGTGAATTGGGTGTAAATTATAATATCGATGCTACAAAATTCGTTGGTGCATACGTAAATGCCGAAATGAATCACCAAGGTGGTGACCACGATGACGAATGGGAAGTTGAAAACGGATTTGGATTTGGTGCTAAATTCGGTATTGATTTCTAATCTGTAGATTGAAAACAAGGCCCGGTCGTTTGATCGGGCTTTTTTATATATCTACTTGTTTGGACTAATTTTTTATCTGTCTATGCTTTTTGTGTGTGAAAGTATAGATTTTCAGCGGTTTTTACATAAAATGACCAGATATTTTCCTTGACAATTTGCGGGGTGGGGTTATAATATGCTTGCTTTCCGTGTAATGAAGGAAAGTAAGAAGTAACAGAAAACCGCATTTTTGCGAGATTTATAATCAGGCGCAACGCGCCGGAAATAAGTCTGCTTGCGGGTTTCGCATGGTAAAAAAGAGAAACAAAAAAACAAAGAGAAATTTTAATGCCAACAGTAAATCAACTGATTCGGAAACCACGTAAAAAAGTAGCAGTTAAATCGACTGCTCCTGATATGATGTCGAATCCGCAGAAACGTGGCGTTTGCACACGTGTTTATACAACGACACCAAAGAAACCTAACTCTGCTCAACGTAAGGTTGCGCGTGTTAAATTGGCTAACGGTCACGAAGTAACTGCATATATTCCAGGTGAAGGTCACAACCTTCAGGAACACAGTGTTGTTATGATTCGTGGTGGTCGTGTAAAGGACTTGCCGGGTGTAAAATATCATATTATCCGTGGTGTTCTTGATACCAAAGGCGTAGAAAGCAGAAAACAAGGACGTTCTCTGTATGGCGCAAAAGGTGCAAAATAATAATACACATCTAAACCAGGTGTGAGTAATTTGGGAAACCAAGTGAAGAAACAAAAAGGAAATTAAATATGTCAAGACGTAAAGCTGCAATAAAACGTGAAATCTTGCCAGATTCAAAATATAATAATCTGGTCGTTGCAAAATGTATTAATGTTGTTATGTGGGATGGTAAAAAAGAAGTTGCCGAAAACATCGTTTATGGTGCAATGGAAAAATTGAAAACTGTCGCCAAAGACAAAGATGAATTAACAACTTTCTTGGAAGCAATTGACGCTTTGAAACCATCTATCGAAGTTAAAGGCCGCCGTGTTGGTGGTGCAACTTACCAGGTTCCGGTCGAAGTTCGTCCTGCGCGTCAACAAACGTTGGCATTGCGTTGGTTGATTATGTTCGCAAGAAAACGTGGCGAACGTTCAATGGAAGAAAGATTGTTTGCAGAATTGCGTGACGCTTTGAATGGTCAAGGTGGCGCATTCAAAAAGAAATTAGACACACACAGAATGGCAGAAGCGAACAAGGCGTTTGCTCATTTCCGTTGGTAATATAAATAATAAAGAAATAAGGAAAGACACATGTCAGTTGGAAAAACCGCATCTTTGGATATGTACCGCAATATTGGAATTATGGCCCATATTGACGCAGGTAAGACAACTACTTCTGAACGTATCTTGTTCTATACTGGTAAGACATATAAAATCGGTGAAGTGCACGATGGTGCTGCAACAATGGACTGGATGGTTCAAGAACAAGAACGTGGTATTACAATTACATCTGCTGCGACAACTTGTTTCTGGCGCGACCATCGTATCAATTTGATTGATACACCGGGCCACGTTGATTTTACAATGGAAGTAGAACGTTCATTGCGTGTATTGGACGGTGCAGTTGCTGTATTTGAATCTGTATCTGGGGTACAACCACAAACAGAAACAGTATGGCGTCAAGCAGACCGTTATAATGTTCCACGTATTTGCTTTATTAACAAAATGGACAGAACAGGGGCTAACTTCTTCCGCTGTGTAGATATGATTCGTGAAAGATTGGGCGCTAACCCATTGGTTGTTAATTTCCCAATCGGTCAAGAACAAGATTTCAAAGGCGTTGTTGACGTTGTTGAAATGAAAGCTATTATCTGGGAAGATGAAAATGGATCTCATCCAAAAACAGAAGAAATCCCAGCAGAATTAAAAGAAAAAGCAGACGAATTACACAACAAATTGATTGAAGAAGTTGTAACATTGGATGATACCATCATGGAAGAATACATGGAAGGCAAAATCCCAGATGTCGCAACAATCAAAAAATTGTTAAGAAAGGGAACAATTGCACAAAACTTTGTTCCTGTGTTGTGCGGAACTGCGTTTAAGAACAAAGGTGTTCAACCATTGCTTGATGCGATTGTTGACTATTTGCCATCACCATTGGATATTCCTGCGATTAAGGGAACAAAGATGGACGGCGAAACCGAAACAGAACGTCATGCAGATCCAAAAGAACCTTTCAGTGCTTTGGCATTTAAGGTTGCGAATGACCCATTCGTTGGAAACTTGATGTTCATCCGTATTTATTCGGGTAAATTAACATCTGGTTCTTATATTTATAATTCAAATCGTGATAAACGTGAACGTGTAGGTCGTATGTTGTTGATGCACGCAAATGCGCGTGAAGAAATCAAAGAAGCATCAGCAGGTGATATTATCACATTGGTTGGTATGAAAGAAACAATCACAGGTGACACACTTTGCGATGAAGCAAATCCAATTATTTTGGAATCTATCCACGTTCCAGAACCCGTTATTTCTATCGCAGTTGAACCAAAAACAAAAGCAGACATTGAAAAGATGTCTTTGGGCTTGCAAGCTTTGGCAAAAGAAGACCCATCTTTCCGTGTATCTGTTGACGAAGAATCTGGTCAAACAATTTTGGCTGGGGTTGGTGAATTGCACTTGGAAATTTTGGTTGATCGTTTGTTGCGTGAATTTAAAGTAGACGTTAATGTTGGTGAACCACGCATCGCGTATCGTGAAACATTCCGTAAACCTGTATTGGAAGAATACACACATAAAAAACAATCTGGTGGTTCTGGTCAATACGCCCAGGTTAAAATCCAATTTGAACCATTGGAACCAGGCCAAGGCTATGAATTCGAAAACAAGATTGTTGGTGGTGCAATTCCAAAAGAATACATCCCAGGTGTAGAAAAAGGTTTGAAGATAGCACAACAAACAGGTGTTTTGATTGGCTATCCAACAGTAGATTTCAAAGCCACATTGGTAGATGGTAAATATCACGAAGTTGACTCTAATGTGTTGTGCTTTGAAATTGCGGCGCGTGCTTGCTTCCGCGAAGCGATGAAGAAAGCATCACCAAAATTATTGGAACCGATTATGAAGCTTTCGGTTAACACGCCGGAAGAATACGTCGGTGACATTATTGGCGATTTGAACAGTCGCCGCGGACAAATCAATGGTATCGAAACCAGATTCGGCAGCCAGTTAATCACTGCGTATGTACCTCTGGCTAATTTGTTCGGGTATGTCAAAACATTACGTTCTTTGTCCCAAGGTCGTGCAAATCCATATATGGAATTGTCACACTATGACGAAGTGCCACAAAATGTTGCTGACGAAGTAATCAAAAAAATGACAAAATAACAATTACAAACTTAATAACTAACAGCCCAAGGAGAAAACCATGGCAAAAGAAAAGTATGTAAGAACAAAACCACACGTCAATATTGGTACAATTGGTCACGTTGACCACGGTAAAACAACATTGACAGCTGCTATTGTTCACTACTATGGCGTTGGTATCGACGCACAAAAAGGTGTTGATCAAATCGATAACGCACCAGAAGAAAGAGCTCGCGGTATAACAATTAATACTGCACACGTTGAATACGAAACAGCAAATCGTCACTATGCTCACGTTGACTGCCCAGGACACGCTGACTATGTTAAAAACATGATCACTGGTGCTGCGCAAATGGACGGTGCTATTTTGGTAGTTGCTGCAACTGATGGTCCAATGCCACAAACACGTGAACACATTTTGTTGGCACGTCAGGTAGGTATTCCAAAAATCGTAGTTTACTTGAACAAATGTGATTTGGCTAACGATCCTGAATTGTTGGAATTGGTTGAAATGGAAATCCGTGAATTGTTGTCTGCAAATGACTTCGATGGTGACAATGCTCCAATCATCCGTGGTTCTGCTATTTCCGCATTGGAAGGTAAAAACGACGGTTTAGGCAAAGAATCTATCGACGCATTGTTGGCTGCATGTGATTCATACATCCCAATGCCAGAACGTCCAGTTGATAAACCGTTCTTGATGCCAATCGAAGACGTGTTCTCTATCACAGGTCGTGGTACAGTAGTAACAGGTCGTGTTGAATCTGGTGTTATCAAAGTAGGTGACGAATGCGAAATCGTAGGTTTGAAACCAACACAAAAAACAACAGTTACTGGCGTTGAAATGTTCCGCAAATTGTTGGATCAAGGTGAAGCCGGTGATAACGTAGGTTTGTTGTTGCGTGGTACAAAGAAAGAAGATGTAGAACGTGGTCAAATTATCTGCAAACCAGGTTCCATCACACCACACACAGATTTCGAAGCTGAAGTTTATATTTTGACGAAAGAAGAAGGTGGCCGTCATACAGCATTCTTCTCTAACTATCGTCCACAATTCTATTTCAGCACAACAGACGTAACAGGTACAATTACTTTGCCAGCAGACAAAGAAATGGTCTTGCCAGGTGATAACGTTCGTATCAATGTGCAATTGATTGCACCTATTGCTATGAGCGAAGGTCGCCGCTTTGCTATCCGTGAAGGCGGACGCACAGTTGGTGCAGGTGTTGTATCAAAAATTGTTAAATAATTGTTGCAATTTGCGGGCAAATGGTTTACCCTTTGCCCGCAAAACAACTTAAAATAAGGAAAACGAACAATGGTACCAGCATCTAAGATTCGCATCAAATTAACAGCTTTCGACCACAGGGTCTTGATGGAATCAGTAGAAGAAATTGTAAAAACAGCAAAACGCACCGGCGCAGATGTCGTTGGACCCGTTCGCTTGCCAACTTTGATTCAAAAGTTTACAGTGAACCGTTCTCCACACGTTAATAAAAAATCACGTGAACAATTCGAAATCCGCAATCATAAAGCGGTCGTAGATATTGTTAACCCAACCCCTCAGACAGTTGATGCACTGATGAAGTTGGATTTGGCATCAGGTGTTGATGTAAAAATTAAATTATAAAATGTGTATGTTAGTGGACATGGTGTCCATTAACCACTGACAAAAAGGCAAAAAAAATGAAACGTAGCGGATTAATTACAACAAAAATAGGGATGACCCGTCTTTATGATGAAGCCGGTGTTGCCCACGCAGTAACAGTTTTATCTGTTGGAGATTGTGCTGTTATTGGAAATCGTACAACAGAAAAAAATGGTTATGTAGCAAATATATTGGGTTTGCGTGAAGCAAAAGCAAAACATGTTGCGAAACCTCAAGCAGTAGCAGCAGAAAAAGCGGGTGTAAAACCTTATCGCAAGGTGGTTGAATTCCGCGTTTCTGATGATTGTGTAATTCCAGCAGGAACACAATTATCTGCCGCACATTTTATTGCCGGTCAATATGTTGATGTTCAAGCAACCAGCAAAGGTAAAGGTTTCCAAGGTGCTATGAAACGCCATAATTTTGGTGGTAAAGAAGCAACTCACGGTGTTTTAAAAGCTCATCGTTCCTTGGGTGGTACAGGTATGCGTGAATGGCCAGGCCGCGTCTTGAAAGGTAAAAAGATGTCAGGTCAAATGGGTAACGAAACAGTAACAGTACAAAACTTGAAAGTTTTTGGTACTGATGTTGCTGAAAACTTGATTTTCGTTGAAGGCGCTGTTCCAGGCAGCAACGGAACATTCGTTTTGGTAAATGATGCTGTTAAGAAAGTCCAAGACCAATTGCCAGTTCCAACATTTGTTGCAACAATAGAAACTGTTGCACAAGCAGAAGAACCTGTAAACGAAGCTGAAGCAGCATAACGACACAATAAAAGGTGAATAAAATGCAAGTAGAAATTTTAAATTTAGATGGAAAATCTGTCGGCAAAGTAGAATTGTCAGACAGCATCTTTGGAATTGATCCACGCGCAGACATTTTGCACCGTGTTGTTACATGGCAACGTGCAAATGCTCGTGCAGGCACACATGCAGTTAAAACTGTATCTGATGTCGCAGGAAGTGGTAAAAAAGCATTCAAACAAAAGAAAACAGGTAATGCACGTGAAGGTGAAAGATACAATGTTCACATGCGTGGCGGTGGTGTAGTTCATGGACCAGTCGTTCGTGATCATAACATCGATTTGCCAAAGAAAATCCGTGCTTTGGGTTTGAAAATGGCTTTGTCTTCAAAAGTTAAAGAAGGCGCTTTGATTGTTATCGACAGCGAAAAAATGGTTGAGGCAAAAACAAACACATTGGCAAAACAATTGAAAAAATTGAATGTTGCATCAGCTTTGTTTGTTGGCGCTGAAAATATTGATGCAAACTTCAAGAAATCTGCTGCGAACATTATCAATGTTGACGTATTGCCAACAATTGGTTTGAATGTTTTGGATATCTTGAAACACGAAAAATTAGTTTTGACAGCCGATGCTGTTAAAGCCGTAGAAGCGAGACTTTCATAATTAAAGGTTTGAAGATATGGCAGAAAAAAAAGTAAAATTAGTTGCGACAGCCGAAACATATGATGTTTTGCGCCGTCCAATCATTTCAGAAAAGGCTGCACGTCTTTCTGAAAATAATGGTGTTGTGTTCGAAATTGCAATGTCTGCTACAAAAGAAGATGTTGCAAAAGCGATGCAAGTATTATTCGGTATTAAACCAACAAAAATTAATATCGTTATTACAAAAGGAAAAGAAAAAACTTTCCGTGGTCGCAGCACAGGCACACAACGCAAAGTTAAAAAAGCATATGTATCTTTACCAAAAGACGCAAAATTGGATTTGGCAACAGATATGTAATGAACAACTGTTTTGACAGAGAACCCGGGTAATCGGATGTTAGTGTCAAAACTTAAACAAAGGTAAAATAAAATGGCATTGAAACATTACAAGCCAACAACACCAGGAACACGTGGTTTAACATTGATTGACCACAGTGAATTGCACAAAGGTGCACCTGAAAAGTCTTTGACTGTTGGTTTAAAGTCCAAAGGTGGACGTAATAATTTTGGTCATGTCACAGTTCCACACCAAGGTGGTGGACACAAACGTAAATATCGTTTGATTGATTTTGATCGTAAGAAAAAAGATATACCTGCAACAGTAATTCGTTTGGAATATGATCCAAACCGTACTGCATTTATTGCATTGATTGAATATAAAGATGGTGTTCGTTCTTATATCTTGGCACCACGTGATTTAAAACCAGGTGATACAGTTATTTCTGGTACACGTGAAGATATTAAACCAGGTAACACAATGCCATTGAAAAATATGCCAATCGGAACAATTGTTCACAACGTAGAATTGAAACCAGGTGCTGGTGGTCAATTGGCCCGCAGTGCTGGTTGTTATGCACAATTGATGGGTAAAGATGGTGTTTATGCCCAAATTAAAATGAATAGCGGTGAATTACGCAAAGTTCATTCTGAATGTTTGGCAACAGTTGGCAGCGTTTCTAACCCTGAACAACGCAATGTTAATTTGGGTAAAGCGGGTCGTGCACGTTGGTTGGGAATTCGCCCATCTACACGTGGTATGGCGATGAACCCGAACGATCACCCAATGGGTGGTGGTAACGGTCATTCCAAAGGACATGAACCTGTATCCCGCACAGGTATTCCAGCCAAGGGATATCGTACACGTAGCAATAAACGTACTGCAAAGATGATTATCCGCAGCAGACATTTGGCAAAGAAGAAATAATAGGAGTGTAAAATGTCTCGTTCAGTATGGAAAGGTCCTTATGTTCACCCATCTATCTTGAAAAAGGTAGCGGTGGCTATTGAAAAAGATGACCATAAACCTATCAAAACTTGGTCTCGTGGCAGTACAATTGTGCCACCTATGGTTGGTTTGACATTTGAAGTTCACAACGGTAACAAATTTATCCCTGTGTCAATCGTTGAAGATATGATTGGTCACAAACTTGGTGAATTTGCCCCAACACGTACATTCAAGGGTCATGCCGCAAACAAGAAAGCAGCAAAATAAGGGTAGGGTAAAATTATGACAAGATATGGAATAAAAGACAATCAGGTTCGTGCGTTCAACAAAATGATTCGCATCAGCCACCAGAAATTAAATCTGGTTTGTGATATGGTTCGCGGCTTGCCAGTTGACCGTGCCGTTGACGTTTTGAAGTTTTCGAAAAAACGCGTTTCTGACGAAGTTTTGAAAACATTGTTGTCTGCTGTTGCAAATGCAGAACACAATAAAAACTTGTCTGCAGATACATTGTTCATCAAAGAAATTTGGTGTGGCAAAGCGTTGACAATGAAACGCATCATGGCAGGCCCACGTGGAAGTGCGCGTCCTATTTTGAAACCATTTTCTAATTTGACAATTGTTTTGGAAAGTGGGGCGGCTCCTGAAAAGAAAAAAACAAAAAAAGTAACAAAATAAAAGTGGAGTGAAAAAATGGGACAGAAAGTATCACCAATTTCATTACGCGAATTTATCAATAAAATCACAGATTCTCGCTGGATTGCTGGCAAGAAAGATTATGCAGCATTATTGGCAGAAGACGTAAAAATCCGTAAATTCGTTGAAAAGAAATTAAAGAAAGCAGGATTGGCCAAAGTCGTCATTGAACGTTTTGCTAAAAAGGTAGTTGTTACTATCCACACATCACGTCCAGGTATGATTATTGGTAAAAATGGTGCAGATATCGAAGCTTTGCGTAACGATATCAAAAAATTGGTCAAGAACGATCAAGTTGTAGTTAACATCTATGAAGTTCGTCGTCCAGATTTGAATGCACAATTGATTGCACAAAATATTGCACAACAAATCGAAGGTCGTGTATCCTTTAAACGTGCGATGAAAAAAGCTGTTCAAAATGCTCAAAAAGCAGGGGCACAAGGTATCAAAGTAATGTGTTCTGGTCGTTTGAATGGTGCTGAAATTGCGCGCAGCGAACAGATTCGCGAAGGTCGTATACCACTTCACACATTACGTGCAGATATTGACTATGCGTCAATCCAAGCCAAAACAACATATGGTGTTATCGGCGTTAAAGTTTGGATTTACACTGGTGATGTTGTAAACAAAGAAAAGCTGGCGTCCGAAATGGCGCGTCCGACTGAATATGCCGGCAGCAGCGAAAAGAAAAGCAAATAATAATTAAAATTCAAAGGGTTTTAATCATGTTAATGCCAAATAAAACAAAATTTCGCAAACAGCACAAAGGTCGTATTCACGGGGCTGCCAAGGGTGGAAGTGAATTGGCATTTGGGTCGTTTGGTCTGAAAGCAATGTCTCCTGAACGTGTTACGGCACGTCAGATTGAAGCCGCTCGTCGTGCTATCACCCGTCATATGAGACGTCAAGGTAAATTATGGATTCGTATTTTCCCAGACGTTCCAGTGACAGCAAAACCAGGTGGTGTTCGTATGGGTAAAGGTAAAGGTGCTGTTGAATACTGGATTTGCCGCGTTAAACCAGGCCGCATCATGTTCGAATTAGATGGTGTTAAACCAGAAATCGCATATGAAGCGTTTGCGTTGGCTGCTGCAAAATTGCCAGTAAGAACAAAAATCGTAGACCGCAAAGTAAACTAATACAAGTGCAAAAAGGTTAGAAAAAATGGCAGAAAAGAAAACAGCTAAAACAGCCGAAAAAGAAGCTTTGACAAAGGAAGCTTTGCAAAGTAAACTGGTTGATTTGAAAAAAGAACAAATGAATCAACGCTTTCAACTGGCTGCGGGTCAATTGCCAAAAACACATGTTTTGCGTAAAACCCGTCGTGAAATTGCACGTGTAAAAACCAAGTTGAATGCGGCGAAATAACTAAATCTTTGACTTTTGATTTTTTTAGTGTAAAATCAAAAGCCGGAAAACAAAAAATAAGGACAAAAGTTATGCCAAGACGTATACTGCAAGGAACAGTAACAAGTACAGCAAATGACAAAACAGTCGTTGTCGAAGTAGAACGTCGTTTCCGTCATCCATTGTATGGAAAGTTCGTAAAGCAGAATAAAAAATACAAGGCACACGATGAAAACAACGAATATAAAGTTGGTGAAATCGTTGCTATTGAAGAACACCGTCCAATTTCCAAGACAAAATCTTGGGTTGTAAAGGGCCGTGTTGGGGTCAGCAAAGACACAACTGTTAATGTTGACTAATAAATTGGTGGGTTTTTTGAGGTCTTGAATCTGAAACATTATACATAAAATTCAAGACAGTCGAAACCCGGTAACAAAGCAGTGGGGGATTGCCCCATATGCAGGATTAAGGAAAAAAGTTATGATACAAAATGAAACAGTTATGACAGTTGCAGATAACTCTGGTGCACGTAAAGCTATGTGTATCAAGGTTTTAGGCGGATCACACCGTCGTTATGCAACAGTTGGCGATAAAATCGTTGTCGCTATTAAAGATGCTATTCCACGTGGTAAAGTTCAAAAAGGAACTGTTCAACGTGCAATAATCGTCAGAACAAAATTCCCAGTTAAACGTCCAGATGGATCAATAATCCGTTTTGATGATAATGCGGTTGTTTTGATTAACAAAAACAATTTTGAACCAATTGGAACACGTATCTTTGGCCCAATCGCACGTGAAGTTCGTCGTAAATATGACGTTCAAAAAATTGTGTCTTTGGCACCAGAAGTAATATAATACTTTACTAACTAAAAGGCGAAAAAATGAAAATTAAGAAAGGCGACGAAGTCGTAGTTATTTCGGGAAAATACAAAGGCGTCAAAGGTAAAGTATTACAAGCACGTCCAACAGAATCCCGTGTTGTTGTCGAAGGTGTGAACCGTCATAAATGGCACATCAAACCAACACAAGAACAACCAGGTCACATCGTTGATCGCGAAGCACCAATTCATGTATCTAATGTTGCATTGATTGATCCAAAAACAAAAAAAGCAACACGTGCAGGATACGAAATGAAGGGTGACAAGAAAGTTCGCGTTTCAAAGAAATCTGGATCAGAAATCTAAAACCAATGATTCCGCTGTTACGGAATCGATAACGAAAAGGTAACAAAAATGCAAAGCAGATTGCGTGAAATTTATGAAAAAAATGTTGTTCCTGAATTAGTAAAAGAATTCGGGTATACAAATAAATTTGCAGTTCCAAAACTCACCAAAATCGTTTTGAATATGGGTGTTGGCGAAGCTGTATCTGATAAAAAGAAATTAGACAGTGCTGCGGCTGATTTGACAGCGATTGCTGCACAAAAATCAATCATCACACATGCAAAGAAATCAATTGCAACATATCGTTTACGCGAAGGTCAAGCAATTGGAACAAAAGTTACTTTGCGTGGCAAAAGAATGTATGATTTCTTGGATAAATTAATCACAGTGGCATTGCCACGTGTTAAAGACTTCCGTGGATTGTCCAAATCTAAATTTGATGGTCGTGGAAACTATGCATTCGGTATCAAAGAACATTTGATATTCCCAGAAATTTCTGTTGATAAAATTGATGCTATCCGTGGTATGGATATCGTTATTGTTACAACAGCAAAAACAGATGATGAAGCCCGTGCATTGCTGACAAAAATCGGCTTGCCATTGGTTTTGAAATAATATAAGGAAATAAAGATGGCTAAATTAGCGTTGATAAATAAACAAAAAAGACGTGAAAAATTGGTCGCGCAATATGCAAAAAAACGCGAATCAATCAAAGCGAAGATGTCCGTTAATGCAACCCCAGAAGAACGTATGGATGCCATGAAAAAATTGGCAAAGTTGCCACGCAACGCAAATCCAACACGTTTACACAATCGTTGTTCCATCACAGGTCGTGCACGTGGTTTCTCACGTTTGTTCGGTTTGTGCCGTCAACAGGTTCGCACAATGGCGTCCGAAGGTAAATTGCCAGGTGTACGTAAATCCAGCTGGTAAAATTAATTTAATGCAAGCTGTGGACAATGCAGCCCAAGCGCAAGAATAAAATCTTGCAAAACAAGGAGTAAAAAAATGTCAATATCACACCCAATCGGAGATATGGTTACCCGCATCCGTAACGGTCAAAATGCAGGTAAAGAAACCGTATCTGTTCCAAACAGCAAATTGCGTGCAGCAGTATTGGCTGTATTAAAAGATGAAGGTTTTATCACAGATTTTCGTCAAGAAAATATTGATGAAAAACGTTCCAATTTGGTTATCGAATTAAAATATGTTAACGGTAACGGTGCAATCCAAGAAATCACAACAGTATCAAAACCAGGACGTCGTGTTTATTCGTCTTGTGCAAAAATGCCACGTGTTTTGAATGGTTTGGGTATTGCAATCGTATCTACACCAAATGGCGTTATGACAGATCACAAAGCCCGTTTGATGAATGTCGGCGGCGAAGTTTTATGCAAAGTTATCTAATCAAAAGGAAATCGTTATGTCTCGTGCAGGAAAATATCCAGTAGAAATTAAAAATGGCGTATCGGTTGAATTAACAGATAACGCTGTAGTTGTAAAAGGGCCAAAAGGCGAACAACATGTATCTTTGGATACAAAGAACGCCCACTTGGTTGATATCAAAGTTGAAGACGGTCATGTTGTTGTTACTCCAAAAGATGCAGAAGACAAAGCATCTCGTGCAATGTGGGGAACAATGACACGTAACATCAAAGCCGCAGTTCAAGGTGTATCCGAAGGCTTTTCAAAAGCTATGTACATGAAAGGTGTTGGTTATAAAGCATCTGTCAAAGGTAACATCTTTACATTGGTTGTTGGTTTTTCTCATGATGTTGTTATGGAAATCCCAGCAGGCTTGACTGTTACAATGGGTGAAACACCAACAGAATTTACAATTTCTGGTGTTGACAAGAATTTGTTGGGACAATTTGCTGACAAGATTCACAAAATCCGCAAAGCTGACCCATATAAAGGTAAAGGTATCTTCTATAAAGACGAATATATCCGTCGCAAAGAAGGTAAAAAGAAATAATAAATAATTCCCGCTGTTACGGGGATAGAAAATAAGGAAAAATAAAATGTTAAGACATTTATCTTCTGATGAAAGACGTACATTGGCAAATCGCGGTGCGTTAAAAAGAAAGAATCCTGGCAAAATCCGTTTGTCAGTATTCCGTTCGGATCGTCATATTGAAATCCAAGCTATTGATGATGTCAAAGGACACACAGTTTGTGCCGCATCTACAAAAGAAAAAGATTTCAAAGGCAAAGGTTGGAATATCGCTGGGGCTGAAATGTTGGGCAAAATTTTTGCACAGCGTATGGCCAAAGCAGGTATCAAAGATAATTATTATTTCGATCGTGGTCGTTATTTATATCATGGTCGTGTAAAAGCTTTGGGCGATTCTATGCGCGCAAACGGAATGAAAATTTAATTAGATGGAGCAAAAGACAATGGCACGTTTTGATGAAAAAAAATTACAATCAGATAATTTGGTAGATAAATTAGTTTCTATCAACCGCGTTTCCAAAACAGTGAAGGGTGGACGTAATATGTCTTTCTCTGCATTGGTTGTTGTTGGGGATAAATCTGGTATGGTTGGATTTGGCAAAGGTAAAGCTTTGGAAGTTCAAGCCGCTGTTCAAAAAGCTACAAAAGCAGCAAAAGCAAAAATGATTCGTGTTCCTTTGAAAGAAGGTCGTACATTGCATCATGACAGTTCTGCAAAATATGGCGCCAGCAAATTGGTTGTTCGCAGTGCTGTTCCTGGTACTGGTATCATTGCTGGTGGTGCATTGCGTGCAGTATTTGAATGTTTGGGTGTCCAAGACGTTGTTGTTAAATCACAAGGTTCAAACAATCCAAACAACATGATTCGCGCTGCATTCTTGGCTTTTGAAAAAATGAATTCTCCGAAAACTGTTGCTGCACGTCGTGGCAAAACAGTTGCAGAAATCATTGCTGGCCGTGATGGCAAAAAATTAGAAGAAGCAACCGAAGCAAAATAATAAATTAACCGAGTACGTAATCTTGAATTATGTGCGACAAGGACTATATCATAGTCATAGGACAAAAAAGGAAAAAGAAATGAAATTAAATGCATTGATGGATAATTTTGGTGCACGCAAAGACGTTAAACGCGTTGGTCGTGGTATGGCATCTGGATACGGCAAAACATCTGGCCGTGGTAACAAAGGTCAAAAATCCCGTTCCGGTTCACGCAAACAAGCCACATTCCAAGGTGGACAAATGCCAATTTTGCGTCGTTTCCCAAAATTTGGTTTCAACAATCCTTTCCACAAAGAATATGCAACCATTAATTTGGGTGATATTGAAAAATTCATTGCATCTGGCAAAATTGATGCCAAAAAAGAAATCACATTAGATACTTTGTTTGATGCAAAAATTTTGAATCGCAAATTGGATGGTTTGAAAGTCTTGGCAAAGGGCGAAATCAAATCAGCTGTTAACATTGTTGCAGACAAATGGTCTAAATCAGCCGAAGCAGCAATTGTAAAAGCTGGTGGAAAAATCACAAACAAATAATCATCATCTGCGCATTCGGGGTTTCCCCGGATGCGCAAAAACATAAAGTTCAAAACCAATGAAATTCTTGAAAAATATTTTCGGCAATCTGACAGATTTACAAAAACGTATCTTGTTCACATTGGGTGCGTTGATTGTTTATCGTATTGGTTCTTTCATTCCATTACCAGGTGTTAATGCCAGCGCTGTTTTACATTTGTTTAACGGTGATAACGGTATGATGGGAATGTTTGATATGTTTTCGGGTGGATCTTTGTCCCGTATGTCAGTATTGGCGTTGAATATTTTCCCATATATTTCAGCATCTATCGTGATTCAATTATTAACAGCAACCAGTAAATCTTTGAATGATTTGCGCAAAGAAGGCGAATCTGGTCGTGTAAAAATCAATCAATACACACGTTATTTGGCTGTTGTTTTAGCTGTTGTTCAGGGATGGGCGGTTGTCAAAGGTCTTGAATCGATGTCCGCAGTTAATGGTGTCGCAGCGGTTGCAAATCCTGGATTTGCGTTTGAATTATCTGCGATTGTTGCGTTGGTCGGTGGCACAGTATTCGTTATGTGGTTGGCCGAACAAATGACATCTCGTGGCGTGGGTCAGGGTGCATCGCTGTTGATTTTCGCAGGTATCGTTGCGGATGTTCCAAATGGAATTGCGAAATTATTTTCTTTAATTGGGGTTGGTCAAATGTCCCCGGCAAAGATTGCGTTGGTTTTGGGTTTTGTCGTTGCGATTGTTGCGTTGATTGCATTTATGGAACAAGCACAACGTCGTATTCAAATTTTGTATCCACGTCAGGCAATGGCGAACGGTGTTATGAACACAAATGTTTCATATTTACCAATCAAGGTTAATATGTCTGGGGTTATGGGACCTGTGTTTGCTGCATCTATTATGATGTTGCCTGCGTTCGTTCAAAGATTTGTCCAAAGTGAAAATTTAGTTGTACAAAATATACTTGGATTCTTTACATATGGAACATGGTCTTATATGTTGTTGTATACGGTATTGATTGCGTTCTTTGCGTATTTCCAAACAGCCGTTGTATTCAACAGTGAAGAAACAAGTACAAATTTGAAAAACATGGGTGGATATATCCCGGGTGTTCGTCCTGGTGAACAAACAATGCATTATCTGGATGATGTTGTATCACGCACAACTGCAATCGGTGTTGTTTATTTGATAGTTGTCTGTGTATTACCAATTCTGTTGAATACACATGGCGGAATGCCATTGATGATTGGTGGAACCAGTGTTTTAATCGTTGCGGGTGTTGTATTGGATACAATGAATCAAATAAAATCTTATTTGGTTGAAAAACAATACACAGGTGTTGTAAACAAAACACAAAAGAAAGGTCGTTTTCGCGGCTAAGAAAATTTGATTTTTACATAATCGCATGATATATTTGGGTTATTGTGAAAATCAGAGGATATTCAAAAAACGTGTGGATTTTGAATATTCAGGGTACGAATGGAAACATTCGAATAAATTAACCACCCGTTGCCAAGGCTTTGGGTGGCAAGCAAAAAAGGAAAATAAAAGATGGCACGTATAGCAGGTGTTAACATCCCGTCCGAAAAACGCATTGAAATTGCGTTGCAATACATTCATGGTATTGGGCCGGCTAAATCTGCACAGATTTGTTCTGCATTGAAATTGAAAGACGGTCTGCGCGCAAAAGATTTGACTGACGAAGATGTTATCAAAATTTCAAATTACATTGAACAAAACTTTAAAGTAGAAGGTGACGTTCGTCGCGAAGTTGCAATGAATATTAAACGTTTGCAAGATTTAAAAACATATCGCGGAATTCGTCATCGTAACCGTTTACCAGTTCGTGGTCAACGCACACAAACAAACGCACGTACCCGCAAAGGAAAACGCGTTGTTGTTGCTGGTTCTGCGACCAAGGGTAAATAATCAAAATTGGGTAGAGATTAACACGATAGTTAATTGAAGACATCTAAAGGAAAAAAAATGGCAGTTACAAAATCAAAAAAGAAAGTTGTAAAAAAAGTATCACATGGAATTGCACATGTGGTTGCAACAAACAATAATACACGTATAACAATCACAGACCAAACAGGTGCCGTATTGACATGGGCAACTGCGGGTGCTAATAATTTCAAAGGTGCAAAAAAATCAACACCATATGCCGCAACAGTTGTTGCAGATGCAGTTGGCAAAAAAGTTGCTGAAATGGGAATGAAAACAGTTGATGTTTTGATGCGTGGTATTGGTCAAGGTCGTGAATCGGCCGTACGTGGATTGGCAAATGCAGGATTGATTGTTCAATCAATCACAGATACGACCCGTATTCCACACAATGGGTGCCGTCCAAAGAAAGTCCGTCGTGTCTAATATTTGCATGATTGCGATTTAACCGTCCATTTTTGGACGGTTTTTTGTTCTCCACCAGAATGGGGGAGTGCCGGCGAAGCCAGGAGGGGGTGTTCTCCCCCAGCATGGGGGAGTGCCGGCAATGCCGGGAGGGGGTTAATCCCATCCGTTCGCATGAATGGATAAACCGGAATACCCCCGCCACCACTTCGTGGTCCCCCTCCCCACGGGGGCGGAATTAACCAGGAATAATTGGTAAAACCATAAAAAACAAAAATAGGGCTTTACAAATAAAAACACAATTTGCTATGATCCCAAACATGGATGGAAAGAAAAGATTTTTTTGTTTATTAAAATTGTTATTGGTGTTGACCTTTGTTGGCAGTGCAACTGATGTTTTGGGTTACAGTTGTGTTTCTGGAATTGATGCGGGCGATATGTGTTCTAATACAATTGCATATGATTGTGCGCCTGGATGTTATTGCCCCGGCGCATCAGGAAATCATAATTGTGCATGGACTACAAAGGCATTGCAAAATCATTGTGCTTCAACTGAAGGCGGATCCAGCCCCGAACAAAAGGGCGGGGAAGAAATATGTTCATATGCATTTCGTTGCCCTTCTGGCTTTCAGTTTTCTGCGACTGGTACATCAAGTATTACAAAGTGTTATGGATTTGTTCCTGGAAAAAAATATAGGGTTTCAAATAGTACAAAATCTTATACAGATTATGATTGTCCAGCTGGGTATTATTGTCCCGGTGGAAATACAAATCCAGTGTATTATAATTCAGGTGGGGGGAAAAAACCATGTCCAGCTGGGAAATATTCATCGGCAGGTGCCGCGTCTTGTACAGCATGCCCAGCGGGTAGATATGCCAGTAGCACAGGTAGTTCGTCTTGTAAAACATGTTCTGCTGGTACATATGCCAGTGGAACAGGTAATACATCTTGTTCATCATGCCCAGCGGGTAGATATGCCAGTAGCACAGGTAGTTCGTCTTGTAAAACATGTTCTGCTGGTACATATGCCAGTGGAACAGGTAATACATCTTGTTCATCATGTCCTGCCGGGAAATATTCATCGGCAGGTGCCGCGTCTTGTTCATCATGTCCAGCCGGGACGTCTGCATTAAACCCAGGAACGGCATCTTGCGACAAGTGTAATTCTGGCTTTTACGCCAGCGGAGAAGGAAATACATCTTGTACACAATGCACTGGCGATGGCAAAGCGGTTATAACAAAGAATGGTTTAAATATCGGTTGCGCCGAGTGTGATGCTGGTTATTTTGCTGCAGATGCAACCGGGACAGAAAAAGGGAATATAAAATGTGTAAGCTGTCCAGAAGGTTATTATTGCGTAAAAGGTATAAAGAACAAATGTGAGTCTGGGTATTATGCAGCCGGGGGTGCAAGCGAATGCACACTCAGTAGAACCGGTGCAACAAACGAAAACCAATCTGCCGAAGAAATTTGTAAGGGCATCAACGGTCGATACATAGATCCAACCGAAAAAAAATGTGCAAGTTGTGATGCTCCTGAATATATTGGAAGTGGAAAAATGTATGTGTTCTCTGGCGATGATAATCAAACAGGTATAACCAGTTGCCAGATAAAATTAAATACAGACAAATCTGTGTGCGACAGCAGTACAAAAGTTATATATAAATATGATGCTGCGAAAAAAACATATGTGTTGGAATCGCAAAACATCAAAGGCGGTGAAAGATCTATTATAAAATCAGATGCAGATTTCAGCAAAGGCGAAGATTGGTGTGAAATGTGTCCTGCGGGCGAATACCCAAACCAAAATACCAACAAATGTGGAGCGTGCCCAAAGGGATCGTGTGTTGAAGATGACGCATGTACCCAGTGTCCAGCTGGATATTATTGTGATACAGAAAATATGTTATGTAAGAATAAACAGCTTTGCAATGAAGATACTTATTCGCTTGTAGGTTCTTCGCAATGTACCACATGTCCAATAGGTACCGCCACAATTGCAGAAAAAGATGAATCTGGTACAACGGTTTGTTCGGATCAAATTGGCAATAAATGGAAAGGTTGTACATCACCATTGGCATGTCAATTGTTCCCAGCAAGATTATGTTACAACACAAGTTGTAAAAAGAAAGATGGTTGCGAAGATAGCGGTCGCTATTGTACTTCTTTTGATTTGCCGGGATTTAATGTGGTAAAATATTTTAGGGATTATGTAAACATCAAACAAGACCAATAATTAATTGACTTTCGATATTTTTTGATATAAAATTCGCGGGCACAATTGAAAAATCGTGTAAATCTGGTGAAAATAATAAACTAAGCCTGATGGAGTATAAAATGATTGAAAAAAACTGGATGACTTTGATAAAGCCAAAAAAATTGAATATCAAAGTCGATGAAAAAAATCCTAATATCGCAACATTGATTGCTGAACCTTTGGAAAAAGGTTTTGGTTTAACACTTGGCACCGCTTTGCGTCGTGTATTGTTGTCTTCGTTGCAAGGATGCGCACCAATTTATGTTAAAATTGATGGCGTTCAACACGAATTCAGCAGCATTTCCGGCGTTCGCGAAGATGTTACAGATATCCTTTTGAATTTAAAGGGTGTTTATTTCAAAGCCAACAGCGAAGGTCAACACAAAGCTGCAATCAAGGTCAAAGGCCCAGCCGTAGTTACTGCTGGTATGATTGAAACAAGTTCCAGCGTCGAAGTTATGAACAAAGATGCAGAAATCTGCACATTGGACAATGGTGCATCGTTGGATATGGAAATCACATTGGCATCAGGCCGTGGTTATGTTCCTGCATCTGTTAATGCTGCTGATTTGCCATTGGGAACAATTCCTGTGGATTCCATTTATTCACCAATTTTGAATGTGGCATCTGCGGTATCCCAAACACGTGTCGGTCAATCAACAGATTACGATAAATTGGAATTAACAGTTAAAACAAATGGTTCTGTCACACCAGAAGATGCAATTGCATTTGCTGCGCGTATTTTGACAGATCAATTGACAGTATTTATCAATTTCGAAGATCCAACACAAATCAATGCTGCATCTGATGAAGAAAAAGCAAAAGATGTTTTGCCATTCGATGCAAAATTGTTGAAACATGTTGATGAATTGGAATTGTCTGTTCGTGCAACAAATTGCTTGAAAAACGACAAGATTAATTGGTTGGGCGAATTGGTTCAAAAGACTGAAAATGACATGTTGAAAACACCTAATTTCGGTCGCAAATCTTTGAACGAAATCAAAGTCCAATTGGAAGCAATGGGATTGTCACTGGGCATGGAAGTTCCAGGATGGCCACCTGAAAATATTGCTGAATTGGCAAAAAAATACGAAGACCCTTATAAATAAAATTGTGATAATGTTCCATTTGTTGTGTTTGGCGGTTCTTATATAGGTCAACTATACCGCGAACCACCAAACACTGCCAACTGGACACATTCTGACAATTTTCTTGCACACTGCAAGGAATAGGGTACAATAAGGAAAACAAAATTCCACATCACAGAAAGAAATTTTTGGTTGTGGTGTCTCGATAAATCCCCGGGTATCCGGGGCAGAAACAAAAGGAGTAATCAATGAGACATATGAAAGCAGGTCGTACTTTCAATCGCGACACAAATGCTCGCAAAGCCTTGTTTATTGGTTTGGCGAAAAATTTGATTGAAAAAGAACAAATTAAAACAACATTGCCAAAGGCAAAAGATTTGCGCAGCGTGGTCGAAAAATTGATTACCCGCGCAAAAGTTGACACTGTTGCTAATCGTCGTTTGACTGCATCTGAATTGGGTAACAATTCTGACAAAGCAGTTAAAAAATTGTTTGCTGTATTGGGTCCACGTTATGCAAAACGTCCTGGTGGTTATACTCGCGTTTTGAAAGCTGGATTCCGTTATGGTGATGCAGCGCCTATGGCGATTATCGAATTGGTCGATCGTGACGAAAATGCAAAGAAAGTTGCACCAAAAACAGTTGCAGCAGAAAACGCAGAACCTGTCGCAAAAGAAGCAACAGAAGATGCAAAACCAGCAAAAGCACCAAAAGCAATAAAGAAAGTTGCCGCTGAAAAGAAAGCTGCGGCGCCAAAGGCAACTGGTGCAAAAAAAGCGGTTGCTGTTAAACGTCGCGCCACAGGTAAATAATTTTTATAAAAACCTGAATAAAAAAACCGTCCGTTCGGGCGGTTTTTTGTTTCCTGGAATCATAGATAGTCATCAACCAATGTCATTCCGGGCGAGCCCGCGAGCGTGGGAATCTACTGTGACGATAATCTGTTATGGATTGCCACGGTCGTTGACACTCCCTCGCAATGACAGTGAACTTTGGATGAATTGTAAGTCCAAGTATTTCAAAAAAACAATGTCATTCCGGGCGAGCCCGCGAGCGTGGGAATCTACTGTGACGATAATCTGTTATGGATTGCCACGGTCGTTGACACTCCCTCGCAATGACAGTGAACTTTGGATGAATTGTGAGTCCAAGTATTTCAAAATACCAATGTCATTCCGAGCGAGCCCGCGAGCGTGGGAAGCTATAAACAAATTCAATAACAGATTGCCTGTCAGGCGAAGCCGATTGAATCCATAAATTTTTTTCTTTTTTGCACAATATTTATTTGCGCGAATTTTCTATTTATGATAAAATTACACAAAAGGTATAAGGAGATTTTTATGCGTAATCGTATGTTTTTGACTTTGGTTTTGTCGCTGTGTATGGCTGATTTTGGGGCTTTTGCAGCGCCTGCAACACGTGGTAATGCACGTGGAACGGCGGCGGCAAATAATGCAGCGGTAACGACACAATCTGCGCCGGTTGCAGCGCGTGCGGCATCGCGTCAAAAGGTTGCGAATAATGTCCAAACATCAAATGCGACATCTGGTAATGTTGCCGCGCGTGCCGGGAAAAAACAAACGGTTGTATCAAATAATGCATCTGCACCAAAACCAATGGCGGCACGTGCTGGTGCAACACAAAAGGTTATTAACAATGGAACCAAGGTTGCATCTGCGGCGTCTAATACAGTGATTGACCAAGAATGTCAGGATGCGTTTTACGGATGTATGGATTCGTTCTGTATGATTGATAATGCGTCAGGTGGACGTTGTCAATGCAGCAACAGAAATACTGAATTAACATCTGTTATGGACGATATCGCAAAATTAGACGAACAAAGTTATTTGATGGCAACCGAAGGTGTTGAACGTATCCAAATGGGTGAAAGTGCAGATCAAATTATTGCACGTGCCAAGGCGGCTGCGGACAAAGTAACGGTTGAAGAAAAGAAACAAGAAAATCAAAAGAAAGTACGCACATTGGATTTGTCTGCGTGGAATAACAATATTTTCAGCGAAGATGAAGATATCTTTGATAATGTTGATATAAGTGTTGATGCGTCTGCGGTTTCAAACGCATTAAGCAAAACAGGTGATGCGTTATATACAGATGCTGCAAAAATGTGTATTGCACAAATGCCGGCAAAATGTAATGCATCGGTTAAAATGTTGCAAAATGTTTATGCACAAAAGATTAAATCAGACTGTATGGCATTTGAAAACAGTTTGAAACAGCAAAAAATTGCCAGCACACAAAAATTACAAGCCGCAGAAAAAGCTTTGCGTGATGCGGCATTGGATGAATTCAAAGACAAGAATAAATATAATCTTGGTGGATGTGTTCAAGAATATGCACGTTGTATGCAAAATGAATGCGGTGATGATTATTCAAAATGTATAACTTTGTCAGCCCAGGAAAACATGATGGGTGGCGCGGGTAAAGTCAAAGACAGAACAATCAAAGGTGTTGTTGATATCGTTTTGTCTGGTTCAACAATGAATCAATTGTTGTCCAAGAAAACAATCTGTGATGACGAAGTTTTGGTTCATTGCGAAAACTATCGTGCCCAGGTTTGGGATAAATATATCGAAGGTGCAGCGACAGCATTAAAATCTGCGGAATTAAATGCCGAAGATGATGCTCGTCAGAACTGTATTAAAAATGTTGCAGACTGTTTCCACAATTCATGTGCACAACAATGGAATCCAGAATCAGACGCAAAAAATTATGATATGTGTTTGTCCGACCCAATGTTGTTGTATGATTCATGCAAAATTCGTGTAGAATCTTGCATTGTTGCAACGGGTGGATCTGTATCAGATACGCAAAATAGAACAACTTTGAAACAATCACGTTTGTGGATGGGGGTTGAATCAATGTTGGCAGCATTGCGTGTTGATGCATGTACAAAAGAAGTCAAGGCGGGTATCGAAGCAATCTGTGGCGAAGATTTTTCGTACTGTGTTGGATTGAATCCGGGTTCAATTGCGGATTTGTTGCCAACCGACACATTGACGGCATGTAAAGAAGAAAACAAAAACGACCAAGATAAAATTTATAAATACATATACGATATAGCCCAGGGTTATGCATTACAAATCAATGATGCGTTATATGCGCGTTGTGAAAATGCAGCCAAAGAAGCAATGATTTCCGTTTGTGGCGGTGCCGAAGATTGTGAATCATTGGATTTGGGTAATATTTCATTTGATGGTTTGTTGACTGTTAAATTATGTACGTCAGATTCTGATGAAGATTGCCATAATTCTGCAAATGAATTTACACAAAAAGATATTGTTATGGGACGTGTTACGCCACATATACGTAATCGTTTTAATGTAAACGGTATCGAATATACAAAATTAGATGAAAATGGCAAAAAATCAAATGCAGCCGCCGCAACATATGGTTTTTATTACAATAGTGAGCTTGGGGGTGATTATGCGATGCCAAGTAACCCACAAATAACAGCAATTATCAGCGGTTTAAATAATTTGTTACAAACAAAAATTGAAACCATGAAACAGAATAAAATCGTTAAAGATTGTATGGATGGTAAAGATGTCACAGGTTTCCGTT